>JAIBAJ010000027.1 GCA_019695265.1 Bacteroidia bacterium
GAAACCATTCATTAAGAATTTCTTTTTGTGTTTAAAAGCCTTGGTTACTCAAACTAAGGCTTTTTTTTTGCCTAAATAGCCTGCAAATGAGGCAACTTGGTAGGTTTGCACCCTCGGGCAACGATAGAGGCAAGTAACCCACAGGCCTACGCGGCGATAGCCAAGTGGGCCGAGGATTACAGCCGATAGCGTGACCCGAAGCCCATTGCAAGAACTAATGGGTTTAGCTAATAATAGGATAGGGCGAAGGGGGCCCGCCAAAAGAGAATAGTAGTTAACCTCGATTTCGTACAAGTTCAAACTAATTGCCTGTTAGTCAGAGGTATTCATGAACTATAAATTAGGGTGTTTAGTCGAAAGATTAGCAATTCTTGGCATTTTACCTGTAACAAAAATCAAAAACTATTGTACATTTGCCTATCGGTTTCAAACGCGTATGTATCCAAACAGATTCAGAAAAACAAAAGCCAAGAGAGGAGAAAAATCCTTGTTGGAGCGGGTTTTCCTGTATTTGTTTCTGGTTACGTTCAGTGTTTCATTTATTGGCAAACAGCTTTCTACAGATTCCGGAAACCGACATTTTTTAGGCGTAAAGCAGCTAGTTGCCAAAGGGGAAGCCTCCCAACAGCTTGTTTCTGAATCGTTATGCGAAGGCGAAGAGTGCCTGGATGATGATACCGTTGATGATGAAAACGACCTCACGGATGCTATCCTGCATGCCTCACTTTCTGCGTTTTTATTTCAGGATGTTTGTCGTTTCGACTGGGCCTTAGTCAATCACAAGGCTCATTCCAAAAAGTTTATCGAATTAAGAGTTTTGAGAATTTAGGAGAGAACATGGACCGGATTTAGTTCCGGATTGAATTTATTCCATTGTTTATCTTTTAAATTTTCATGAAATGTCTACAAAAAAAGCTGCTTCAGGCAGTATATTTCAATCTCTTCGGGAAAACCTATCCTACGATTTACTTTCGGGTTTTCTTGTTTCCCTGATCGCACTACCGCTTTCTTTAGGAATTGCCAGTGCCAGTGGATTTCCGCCCTTGATGGGTGTTTTAACCGCCATTATTGGTGGTATTGTAATTGCTTTTTTCGCAGGTAGCGAACTAACTATTAAAGGTCCTGCAGCCGGCCTTATTGTAATTGTAGCCGGTGCTGTGGAAGAACTTGGTAATGGGAATGCTGAGTTAGGCTGGCATCTGGCTTTGGGTGTTGGTGTAGTTGCTGCTTTATTACAGGTTTTAGCCGGACAGTTTAAAGCTGCGAAGATTGCCGATTTTTTCCCAATTGCTGCTGTGCATGGATTGCTGGCATCAATAGGTATCATAATTATTTCAAAACAAATTCACTTGTTGTTGGGAATAGCCCCATCCATGTTGAAGGATGCACATACCGGAAAAGGTTTGGAACCTTTGGAATTGTTGGAAATGATTCCGCATTCATTGGCAAATCTAACCCCGTCGATTGCAGCAGTTGGTGTTATTTGTTTAGTAGTATTATTCGGATTGCCGATGGTTAAATCCGGACTATTTAGAAAAATTCCACCGGCTCTGATTGCATTAGTTTTGGCAATTCCATTGGGGATTGTGTTTCACCTTGCTCCTGATATGAAAGATTTGGCCGGAAAGGACCTCAAACCCATGGTACATGTTGAATCCATTTTAGATCACTTAGGAGTTCAAGTAAGTTTTGCCGCTGCAACAAATCCAAGTATGTTGCCAAGCTTTATTAAGTATGTGGTTATGTTTTTCCTGGTTGGAAGTTTAGAAACTGTTATAAGTGCCAAAGCCATTGATTTGTTAGATCCAAATAAAGGCAAATCAGATCACAGCAAGGATTTACGGGCTGTAGGAATTGGAAACACCATCTCGGCTATTTTGGGTGGATTACCTATGATAAGTGAAATAGCTCGTAGCAGTGCTAATTTAGGAAATGGTGCAAAAAGCAGATGGGCGAATTTTTTTCATGGCGTTTTCTTACTCATTTATGTATTGGCTTTATATCAGGTAATAAACATGGTACCCGTGGCTGCCTTGTCGGCTATGTTGGTTTTTGTTGGTTATAGGCTGGCTTCGCCAAAAGAATTTGTGCATATGTGGCATTTGGGCATAGAGCAGTTTATCATTTTCTTTACCACCATCGTTGTTACCTTATCAACTGATTTGTTGGTTGGTATTTCAGCCGGTATTATTGTTAATCTGATTTTTCACTTAGTAAATGGTGCTCCTTTTGGGAGTTTATTTAAATCGGGAATTACCGTTTCGGAACCCAATTCAAATACCATTGTAATAGAAGTAAAAAATGCGGCATTGTTTGTTCATAATGTAACAACCAATGGGATATTGAATAACCTGGAATCAGGGAAAAATGTTTTGGTACTTCTTGGTGAAACCAAATTAGTTGACCACAGTTACCTGGACAACTTGCATCGTTTTGTGGATGATTATGAAAATGAAGGGGGAAAAGTGGCTATTGTTGGCCTTGATCATCATAAAAAACTTTCCAGTCATCCACTAGCTGCCAGGGTAAACCCGGATATTTCACTAGAGCTATTAACCATTAGTTAAGTTGTATGTTCCATTCAAAAACCCTCTATAAACCCTGGAGGGAGGTGATTGGTTTTGCCTCCCTTTATTCACGGGTTCTTATTATTTTGTTTTTATTTTTTTTCAGTCAAAGTTTTAGTCAACAAACCCAACAGGCCCCTGCCAACCCTACACCAACTAAAGACAAAGATGTTTTGAAGTTTAATTTAAGCGAAGATGGAAGTCGGTATTTTCAGGCCACCTTTCTTAATCAAACCTGGTTAAGGTACGATCAAAGCAACAATGGTACAGCGGTGATGGGAAAAACTGCCAATGAAACCTTTGATATTGGCCTGAGACGAACCCGAATTCAGTTGTTTGGTCAAATTACTCCCAGGGTGTTTTTGTACTTTCAATTTGGTCAGAATAATTTTAATTATGCCTTTAATGCCAACAATGGGAATCGAAAATTGGCCGCTTTTTTTCACGATGCGGTGGGGGAGTTTAAGGTTACCAATAACAATGCTCTAAAGCTGGGTGGAGGATTAACCATCACCAATGGACTTTCTCGATTTTCCCAACCAAGTATTGGTACTATAATGACTTTGGATGTTCCCGTATTTGCTCAGGCCACGGTAGACCAAACCGATGAATTTTCAAGAAAGTTGAGTGTATACGCCAGAGGACAAATTTGGAAATTTGATTACCGTTTTGCTTTAAGCGATCCATTTCCTATTACTTCTTCCGGAAGCATTCCTGCAAAATTCGGAACCTCTTCCACGTTTGCACAAACCGGTCATACCAAACAATATCAAGGATATTTTACTTACAACTTCTTCGAAATGGAAGGACATACCACACCTTACATGACAGGTACTTATTTGGGTGCCAAAAAAGTATGGAACCTGGGAGCTGGATTTATCTATCAAAACAATGCCATGTGGCATCGTAAAACAGGAAGTTCTGCAACAGATACCATTCAATTTACACCCATGGTACTATGGTCGGTGGAAAGCTTTTTAGATATGCCGATTAAAAAGGAAAGAGGAGATGCTGTTTCGGCCTATGTTGGTTACTTTAATTACAACTTTGGTCCAAATTATCTCCGCTACAATGGTATTATGAATCCGGCTACCGGTTTTACCTCAGATGGTGCTAAATATGCCTTGGCTTCCAATGCGTATGGTAATGCTTTTCCGATGTTTGGTACCGGTCAGGTGGTTTATTCTCAATTGGGATATTTATTACCCAAAAAATTGTTGGGTGAGAAAGGAGGTCAGCTTATGCCTTATGCCAGTTATATGTATGCCGGTTTTGACAAGCTGGCTAACCAACCCATGCAAGTTTGGGATATTGGTCTTAATTGGTTAATCAAAGGACATAAGGCCAAAATAAGCCTGGATTATCAAAATCGTTCCACCTTTAGTTTGGATGCCGGTGGTTCCATTCTAACCGGCCCAAGGAAGGGTTGTTTAATAATGCAATACCAGGTGTTTATATAAGGCTAAAATGATGTATATGAAAGTAATACCAATTTTAATTTATAAATAGTCCAAAGGCAATTTATAAATTTAGATTGGTAAATGCCGAGGATACAGAATGTTAGGCCAATTTTTTCAAATAAAATTAATACATAAAATTGGACTAAACATAATGTCCATTCGGTATAAGTACTTGAAAATGTCATTTCAAATTTTATCTAAAGTATTGGAACCGTCACTAGGTTGCAAGTGCTCCAAGCTAAACTCACAAGGTAAAGCTGAAATGGATTTTAGATAGGGAAAAGCAATGGGTTTCAGCCATTGGGAAGGAACCAAAGAAGCTTGCTTTTCGTCTACCAAAATGGTCAATTAAGGTCGAAGTTTCGACTACAGAAGAGCTGTTGATTAAGTGTGTGTGATGGTTAAGGTTATCCCCCGGCAGAGGTGTCGGGGGTTTTTTATTTGGTGCAGCCTGTTTTGGGTACGCTGAAAAGTCCCGGTTATGAATCAATAATTTTATCTATTCCTGTTATGCGGGCCCCCTCCGCCCAAAAAGCACTTTGCAAAACCCTGATTAACCTGCATGGGCGTTCGGGTCACGCTATCGGCTGTAGTCCTCGTCCCCCTAGGCTAACGCCGTAGGGGTCCTGTGGGCTACTTGCCTCTATCGTTGCCCGATGCGCAATCCATCGTTTGTATTTTAAACCAACTTTTAACTATATCGTTCCCGGTGCAGAAGCCGTAAGCGAATTTACAGATAAATGTTCATACGAAGCACAAAATCCAGGTTACAGAAAAATGTGGATTCGAAGCACAAAACCGCTTATGGCTTTTGCACCGTGTTATAGCCAGTGCATTTCTGTATTAGGTTTTTGCGTCAATAAGCTTCCATTTTAATTCATCACTAAAATCGTCTTCGTATAATATAGAACATATTATTTCGAATAGTAAATCTTTATCAATTCTATTATCAGCAACATCGACTGCGATATTTTCCATTTCAGTTAAAAATCTAGTTACTTCAAATCCATAGCCATTTATTTCCATGAAATATGCTGATAACGCAATTGAAGATCTTTTATTACCGTCATTGAAAGCGTGATTTTTATTTACTGAGTAAAAAAGATGGGTAATTTTATCTTCAATTGTCGGATAGTATATATCATTTTGAATGTGTTCTATTACACTATCTAATAATCCGATATTTAATGCACCAGGGTTACCACCAGATTTTAATATTATATCGTCATGAACAGATATTGCATGTTCTGTATCGAAATATAGAAACTTGTTCATTTACCTGTCTTTTAAACGTTTAAAAATTTCTATATTTTCGTCTATTCTCTCCTGCAAATCTTTACTTTTTTCACCCAGAAAACGTTGATAATCTGATAGGTCTATACTGCCTACGTAGTTTTTTAAACTGTCATGCAAAACTTGTCTGAAGCCATAATCACGAGTGGCCATTTTTGTCCTAGCATTTTCGATATGAGGTTTATGCAATGGATGTTCCGCAAATATTCTAAGTAATTCATCCATTTCGTTCTTAGAGAGTTTTCTTCCAAGTGAATTGGATTTTAATTCCATTTCGTGAGCGAGTCCAGTTTCAAAAGATGCTATTAAGTTTAAGATTTCGGAATACATCGTATCCCTGAGATTTTCTTCTTCTTCAAGTTTAAGAATTTGTTTGTACTCCTTTGCATTTTCTTTAAATACACAGCGATATATTTCATCAGTATAATAGGCGTATTTATAATTTCCCATATCGAGATATTGATGTAAAGCGTTTGTAAATTCTTTTCTATAATGAGGCTCTTTAAGCATACTATGGAAAAAGTCTTCATCTCTCTGATTAATATATTTTGTTGAACCACCTAGCCTTTGATTTAAAGTATCAATAACTATGTCTAGCATTTTACTGCGAATAGCTTTTGCCATTTCACTTTCTACCAATAGCATTCCTAAATTTAAAAAGGCTCTAAAATTAAAAACCCCTAATTGTGTTGTTTTACTTTGAATATTTATTATTCCACCAAATTTTTCTTTGAATGCTTTTAATGTTGCACCTTTGAATAGCTCATATCCATTATGTTTTAGTTCATTTTCATATTGGGAAAGATAAGAGTCGATTGTGCTAGTATCTACGCCATAAAATTCTGCTAATTGGTCTTTAGTAAAACGATATTCGTTTTGGAAAAGCATGCCAGATACACCAAGATATTCTTGTATATTTGTTACAGCATCATGATTATTTAGAATGTTTTGCCTATCAACCGGTGATATAGTTAAATCTCTCATTTTTCCAAATTTTGTTAATAACTTGTTGATTGCTCACCTTGTTAATCAGGTGAGCAGAGTCTAATTTTCTGTAATTCAATTAATTAAGTCGACTTAAAAATATTGAAAACGTGATAAACATACTTACCCTTTTCGAGTTTTAGAGACATTTTAATTAAAAAAATAAAAATTAGACATTTTAAAGATACAAAAATTAGCGTTTCGTCAGGAACATTTTTTTTCCAGCTAGGCATTGGCTATAACTAGCAGGTTTCTGAAAGGAATTCATGGTACTTTAAGAAAGCATTGCAACCAACCCAATAAAATAGTTTTAAGTAGTTGAAAGTAAACAGCTTGAATTCTTTTGAGTCCTACTTAAATATGGAAATTCAGAGTTAGTTCCCTTAAGTAAAATCAGTAAAAACTTGCTAAGTATAAACCTAAAATTAGTCGAAGCTTTGGTTTGATTTCGAAGCCAATTCAAGTACTTTTTCGTAGTCTGCAGGAGATAGGTCGTTGTAGAAAAAGTTAATCGGGTTAATTTTTTCTCCACCTTTAATTACTTCATAGTGCAGGTGAGGTGCTGTAGAAGTACCGGTGCTACCTACATAGCCTATAATTTCTCCACGTTTCACCTTTTGTCCGGGCCTAACTGCATATCGGCTTAAGTGACCATAAAGGGTTTGGTAGCCATAACCATGGTCTATGACGATATGGTTTCCATAGCCTCTGGATTCGGCATCTGCCACCCTTACCACACCATCACCGGTAGAATAAATTTCGGTACCGGTTGGAGCGGCAAAGTCGAGGCCGGTATGAAAGTGCATAATTTTATAAATAGGGTGTATTCGGTAGCTGAAGCCGCTTGCGATTCGGGTTAAATCCTTGTTGCTGATAGGTTGAATAGCCGGGATGGATTTAAGCATAACTTCCTTGCTTTTGGCTAACTTAATAACTTCATCGAATGACTTACTTTGAACCACCAGTTGCCGGGCAATTTTATCTAATCGCTCGCCGGTTTCAGCAATTAATTCGGCATTTTCGTAACCACTAAGTTTACTGTACTTATTCACTCCGCCACCACCGGCTTGACGAATGGAGGAAGGAATAGGTTCTGCTTCAAATATGACCCGGTAAATATTATCATCGCGCTGCTGAATATCTGCCAAAACAGTCTCTACCTGTTCCAACTTGTTGTTCAGGATTTCGTATTGTAATTTTAGTTGGTCTCTTTCTCTCAGCAATTGTTTTTCCTTAGGCGAGTCGAAGTAGGAGTAGGCAATAGCAATGGTAATTGCGGCGAACACTAAACCGGATGCCAAGTATGAAAGCACCCTCAGGATACGTTCCCTTAGCGTAATTTCAACCTTTTCGTATTTTAACGATTTGGAATTGTATCTAAATTTTACCTTGCTCATTTAAAAGGAGGCCAAAGGTAATAAATAAAAAAAGAAGGAAATTGGCTTAACACATTTTCGCTTTCATAAACCCTTTACTTTGCAATGGTGATTCTCCCCTATTTACATAAGGCTGACGTATGGTTGTTGCTTCTGATTAACGGGTTACATACCAATGTGTTGGATGCAATTATGCCTTGGATTAGTACCAATTGGTTTTGGTTGCCTATATGGATTTGGGTAGCCTTTCTATGGTTAAGAAAGTTGGATCGTTTATGTTGGCTTCCTGTGTTATTGTCGGTGATTTTGGTTGTAATTACAGACCAAACCTCTTCGCATATATTAAAGCCATTGTTTCAGCGTTTACGTCCTTGTTGGAATCCTGAGTTGTATGGGCAATTGTATGTATTGTCAGGCGTATGTGGAGGAAAGTTTGGCTTTGTTTCTTCGCATGCGGCCAATACAGCGGGCTTCATGGTGTTTACCGGAATCTTATTACAAAAAGCGTATTTACGTTGGATTATGGCCGGTATGGTGGTTTTGGTAGGGTTCAGTCGGATATACCTTGCCGTTCATTATCCATTCGATGTGGTGATGGGGTGGTTGTTAGGAGTGGTATTAGGTCAACTGATGGTGTATGTCTATTATTATTTCATAAAGCAGTTACTATGAAGGACTTTATGATGGTTTTATTTGGAGGTGCAGTTGGAAGCGGTTTACGCTGGTGGATCGGTACCCGAGCTTGGTTTGAAGGGAGTTTCCCGGTAAAGACTTTGTTAGTTAACCTGGTGGCAACCGGTATTTTGGGTTTTTTGCTGGTATATTTGAATCGGTATCAAACCATTGGAAAAGAACTTAGGTTGCTAATAGGGGTGGGTTTTTGCGGGGGATTAAGCACCTTTTCCACGTTTAGTTTAGAAAGTTTTGAGTTGATGCGATCGGGGAATTGGGGTGAGGCTATATGGTATCCCACCCTTAGCTTTGGATTATGTTTAGGCATCCTGGCCTTACTTTCCCGTTTGTAAGAAGTTTAGAGGCAGGCTGTTCGTCCACCGTCAACAGGGAGGTTAATTCCTGTAATATAGGCAGCAGAAGGCGACGCAAGGAATGCGACTGCTGCAGCGGTTTCTGAAGGGCTTGCAAATCGTTTCATCGGCACTTCGTGAAGCATTTCTTCCCTCAGTTCATCAATGGATTTACCGGTTTTGGATGAACGATTTTCCAAAATTTCAGCAATTCGGTCGGTATCGGTGGCGCCGGGTAGAACATTGTTTACAGTAATTCCAAAGGGTGCCAATTCGAGACTGAGGGTTTTGGACCAATTGGCAACTGCTGCGCGGATAGTATTGGAAACCCCTAATCCTGGAATAGGTTGTTTAACAGAAGTACTAATGATATTGATGATGCGACCATAATTATCCGCTTTCATTCCCGCAATCACATGTTGAACCAGGAGGTGATTGCAGAGTAAGTGACTTTCAAAGGCCGATTTAAAATCAGTTTCTTGTGCCTGAACAATCGGTCCTCCCGGAGGACCTCCTGTGTTATTCACTAAAATGTGGTATTTTTTTGTGCTTTCAGATAGGGCTGCCTTTAAGGACTCACAATTGGAAAAATCTGCAACAAGGTAATCGTGAAATTGGGTTGGTGTGCTGCGGAGCTGGGAAAGTGTTTCTACTAATTTGTTCTCGTTTCGGGCTATCAGGGTAACATTAGCACCCAAGGCTGCCAATTCAATGGCTATGGCTTTTCCTATTCCACGTGTGCTTCCTCCAACTAAGGCATTTTTACCAAAAAGGGTTATATTCATGCCTACGAAGATAGAAACATTGTGAGTAAATAGCGGATTTTTTAGAAACCTAAGGGTTTATCACTTACTTTTGCACCCTCAAAAATTACCCGCGTATCATGACAGAATATGGACTTAAATCGCCTACTGCAAGTGTTGCTTCATTAGGCTTGAAAAATGTGGCAGCCGCCTATTGGAACATGAATGTTGCTGAATTGGTGGAAGAAACGATTTTACTTGGTGAAGGTGTACTTGCTGATACAGGTGCACTTGCTATCGACACCGGTGAGTTTAAAGGAAGATCACCTAAAGATCGTTTTATTGTTGCAGATGAAAAAACCAATGATTCTGTTTGGTGGGGTGATATCAATATCAAATTTTCTCCTGAGAAATTTGAGCAATTGTATGATAAAGTTTGCTCTTATTTAATCGGTAAAGAGGTGTATGTTCGCGATTCTTACGCTTGTGCAGACCCTAAACACCGCTTAAATATTCGAGTTGTTACGGAATTCCCTTGGCAAAGTATTTTCGCTTATAACCTTTTCTTGCGTCCGACCAACGAAGAAATTCAAACCTTTGATCCGGAATGGACAATTTTGGCAGCTCCGGGTTTTTATGCTGATCCTGCTAAAGACGGAACACGTCAACACAATTTTTCTATCATTAACTTCACCAAGAAAATTATTCTGATTGGTGGAACCGGCTATACCGGTGAAATGAAAAAAGGTATTTTTTCTGTTTTAAATTACATCTTACCTCACGAGCGCAATGTACTATCAATGCATTGTTCGGCCAACATCGGCGCAGAGGGTGATACTGCTATTTTCTTCGGATTGTCTGGAACGGGTAAAACAACCTTAAGCGCTGATCCAAACCGTAAATTGATCGGTGATGATGAACATGGTTGGGCAGAAAACAGTGTGTTTAACTTCGAAGGTGGTTGCTATGCCAAATGTGTTGATCTAACCAAAGAAAAGGAACCACAAATCTTCGATGCTATTAAGTTTGGCTCTTTATTAGAGAATATCGAATTTTATGATGGTACCGCAACTGTTGATTTTGCCGATATTTCTAATACCGAGAATACCCGGGTTAGTTACCCAATTCATTATATTTCCAATGCTGTAGAACCATCCATAGGCGGAATTCCAAAGAATATTTTCTTCCTTACCTGCGATGCAACCGGAGTTCTTCCTCCAATTAGCAAACTTACCATTGGTCAGGCAATGTATCATTTTATTTCCGGTTACACCGCTAAGGTTGCTGGAACTGAAGTAGGTGTAACTGAACCTCAAATGACTTTCTCTGCTTGTTTTGGTAAAGCATTTTTGCCATTGCACCCAACTAAATACGCAGAATTGTTAGGTAAGAAAATCCATGAGAATAATGTGAATGTTTGGTTGGTTAACACCGGCTGGGTAGGTGGATCACACGGTGTTGGAGAACGTATTAAATTGCGCTATACCCGCGCCTTAATTACCGCAGCATTAAACGGAACCTTGAACGGAGTTACTTTCGAAGCTCACCCTGTTTTCGGTGTTTCTTACCCAACTTCTTGTCCGGAAGTGCCTACCGAATTATTGAATCCAAGAAATTCCTGGGCCGACAAAGATTCCTATGATCAAAAGGCCAATCACCTTGCCGAGGCTTTTGTGAAAAATTTTGCTCAATATGCCAGCAACGCCAATGAAGAAATTCTAAGCGCTGCCCCTAAAGTTAGAGCAACCGCTTAAGGTATTGTCTTTATATAACCCGGATTAGGAAAAACCTAATCCGGGTTTTTTTATGCCTGTTTCATGATAAACGGAATAGGAGGGTAGGGCTATCTCCATCAACCAAGAATATTAGTTCTGTTTAATTATACTGAACTTTTTTATTGAAAATTAGACTTAAGTTTACTATTGATAATGACCTGGTGAAGGAGGTCGGGTATTTTATTAAACTAAAACGCAATTATATGGTAAACGTATACTCAGGAAAAATCAAGTTAGTATTATTAATTCTCTTGTTAATTGTGGGTTTTAGCTTGTTTATGGTACGTTCAATTTACACCAGTCAAAAGGGAATTGATCATGAACAATCTGTGATGTTGGTCGAAAAAATCGAACTAATGGTCTGATATTATTGGTTTTCTGAACTTTTGTACGTTAAGGTGTTTATAGGCATGTTTTGCTATGTCCATCTTATATTTCGTATAGAATTCACTAGTAATTTTTGGAAATAAGTTCTCTGTTATGGCCTGGTTTGGGATTTACCTTGCCAAGCAAGTGGAAAATATTGGTAAATGTGATTCAGCCTTGGGTTTGCACCTCGGGTAGGGATAGAGGCAAGTAGCCCACAGGAACCTGAAGCGGTAGCGGAGGGTGACGAGGACTACAGCCGATAGCCCGACCTGAGCCCTTGCTACACTTGAACAGAGGATATAATTTATGGCGAAGGGACCCGCCTAATTTTTTAAAAAATAGACTTATTTCTTACTTACCAGGAAAACACCTGTGAAAATAAATAGGGCAGCAATTCCTTTTTGAATGGTTGGGGTATCTTGTCCGGCCAACATAGCAAAAAAGGAAGCGAGCAAAGGTTGAAGGTAGATGTAAATGCCTACAACAGAAGCACTTAAATGAGCAAGTGCCAGGGTATTAAGCAGGTAGGCAAAATAGGTAGTTCCAATAACGACAAAAACTGTTGCCCAAAGGATAGAAGATGGCATTTCTGACCAAGGAATAGCAGAAAATTGCCTGAAACCGAACGGAATAACATACAAGGTGCCAAAAAGAAATACCCAACGCATAACTGTTATAGGGTGGTACGCCTGCATTTTGGGTTTAATCATGACGATGTAAATGGCATAAGAGGTGGCATTGGCTAAAATCATTAAATCACCGGCCATGGTATCGGAGCCGAAAGAAAAATCAGATTTAAGCAGGAGAAGAGATAAGGCACCAATAAGGCCAAGAACAATACCAAGGACTTTTAAACCGGTTATTCGTTCGCCTCGTATTACAGAGGCCATGATAAGGACTAAAACCGGAGTAGCCACCATGATGATTCCACCATTAATAGGACTGGTTCGATTGAGTCCTTCGAAAAACAATAGTTGATTAACTGCTATTCCAAAAATGGCTGCAATGGCAAAGAAACCAATGTCCTTGCGCTCCACTTTTTTATCAGGAATAAATAGCCCTGTTATCCAGAATAGGGTCACTGCACCCAAACATCGAAGCAATATAAAACCGGAAGGCTGAATATATTGTGGCATTACCAACTTAGCAACACTAAAGTTGATGCCATAAATAATGTTGGCCGCCAGGAGAAAAAAATGAGCCTTTAGCAGATGTTTTTGCATTCAGGCTGTAAAAGTGCTAAACTATTTTATTGAAATTACGCATCTTGTTCAAGAGATTCAATGGTTCTTTCCAATTGTTTTATATGGGAATTAAAACCAAGGTGGAAAAGTAATTTGGTGCCGTAATAACAAAGGGGAGTGAAAAGTAGCCAACACAGGGCCAGTGCCAACATAACTGTTTTTTGGGAAAGAAATAACCATATTTCCTGCTGTCCTGCTACCTGAGCCCCAAGAATAAAGCCACCGGTAATGCTAATAGGATAAATGGCTAAGGCTGTTTTTTCCTGGGTTGTTTTCCAGTCTAAAAAGTATGATTTCTGAGCTTTTAAATAATCCAATAAGGTCGAAGAAGCATCCATGGAATATTCCAGCTTTTGAAGTGTTTTATAAGAATCGTTGCAAGCCCAAATACACCAGATAAAGACTATTCCAAGAAGTAGTTTTACGATAAAACTTACAAAAAAAAGCAAAACCAGTAAACCTAAACTGATTCCTATTGCCCATATCAAGTTGTAGCGAATACTTTGTTTAATTTTCTCGATTGGATTCTTGGATTGGATTGTTGAAAGCTCCACCGTTTCCAAAATGGAATTAAAATCATCGAAACCGGAATTGTTAGTCATGGTTTTGAAGAAGGTTTTTTAAGTATTGTTTAATTCGAAAAATTTTTACTCCAACTGCATTGGATTTTATTCCTATAATCTCGGCAATTTCTTCGTGAGAATACCCTTCAAAATAAAGGTGGATAAGAAATCGGTGTTCTGGATTTAATTGTTTAATTGCCCAGTCTAATTTCTCTTTATTTTCAAACCGATCTAGGTTAGAGATGGTTTGTATTTCGTCCTTATACTCAGCTTTTTGGATGGAGTATAGTTTTTTTTGACTTAAAATGGTGTTAATGGCAATTTTGTAAAACCAGGTACTAAATTTGGAGTGGTTGTTAAAAGTCGGATAGGATTTCCAGGATTGATAGAGGATTTCTTGTAACCAATCTTTAGCCTCCTCCCGGTCGTCTGTGTAATAGTAAATAAGTTTGAAAACCATCCCTTTACACTCCTTTACACGCTTAAGAAACTCCCTTTCTTTCATGGAGTGACAAAGAAAAACCAAATTGCAACAACCAATAGAATAGAAACATGAATTAATAACCAGGCTCTCTGATAAATGGGCCGATTATTCCACCTAATAGCAGGGTCAAAAGGATCAAAAACAAGGGCGATTCCAAACTGAATTAAAAAGTCAGAAACACTTTTATTAAATATTAAGAAATACAATCCAAGTAAAACAAATGCGCCATAAGCCATTTTATTAAACAGGAGGGGTTGTTGGGTAGAAGATTCTTTGCTAGGTTCCATATTTGTTTTTACTTATTGGTATTGTTTTAGAATAAATTCTTACAAGTATACTGAAATATTTGTGCAATTCATTGATTGTGAGTCGGGTAAATTTATTTTGAAGAAGTGGTATTTCTAACAATACTATTTAACAAAGTAGCGTTTACAAGTTAATCAACTTTCAAGCGCCGACTTATGACCGAATGTGACATTTGATGTTTAGAAATTAGGAATGTTGTATTCAATAGTTATGTCGCGTGCTTTCCAAGCCTGTAGCAGGATTTGGATGGGAATAGTCCTGTTGGTGGTGCTGGGCTATCCGATGGCTCAAGCCCAAAAAACAAGCATATACCTGGATGCTGAAAGTGACTTTAAAACAGGGGTAGAGCTTTTTCAAAAGGAGAAATATACTTCTTCTCAGCGTCAGTTCGAAAAGTTTTTACGTAAGCCTATTCCTGCACACCACAGCGATGATATTCGGGCTACAGCGGAATATTATGTTGCAGCCTGTACCTATGAAAATTTTAATAAGGATGCAGAAATAAGGCTATTGAATTTTATTCAAGCTAATCCTTCAAGCCCAAAAGTGAATAATGCCAAATTTTTACTTGGGAAGTTGAACTATCGAAATAAGGATTATAAGAATACCTTAATTTGGTTGGGACAGGTAGATGTTTACAAGTTAAGCGATGTGGAGCAAGCCGAGTATTACTTTAAAAGTGGGTATGCTCATTTTCAAAACGAGGATTATGACAAAGCTAAAGGTAGTTTCAAGGAAGTAAAGGATTTTAGTACCAAATATGGAGCCCCTTCCTTGTATTATTATTCACATATTATTTATACCGAGAAGAAATATGAAACAGCTTATTTAGGATTTAAAAAATTGGAAGAGGATGAGGTATTTGCACCCATTGTTCCATTTTATATGGCTCAGATTTTATATTTACAAGAGAAGTATGATGAGCTTATTGCCTATGCTCCGCCTTTGTTGAAATCAAGCAATACCAAACGTACACCTGAAATTGCCAAAATATTAGGGGAGGCCTATTATAGACAAGGAAAGTACCAGGAAAGTATTTCGTATTTAGAGCAGTTTCAGGAAAAATCCGGAAGAAGCAGTCGAATGGATCGCTACCAGTTGGGATATGCCTATTACATGACGAAAAATTATCCGGATGCAGTTAAGAATTTTGAAACGGTTGTGAATTCGGATGATAGCTTAACACAATTAGCCAATTATCATACAGGGGATTGTTATTTGAAAATGGGGAATAAGCCATTTGCCAGAAACTCTTTTAAGCTAGCTGCCAAACCTGATTTTTACAGAGATATTAAAGAAGATGCTTTGTTTAATTATGCCAAGTTGGCCTATGACCTAAGTTACAATCCATACAATGAAGCCATTGTTGCTTTAGAAGATTATTTGAAGAAATTTCCGGATAGTCCAAGACACAATGAAGTATATGATTTTCTCACTGAAATTTATGTAAGTACTCGAAATTACGATGCCGCCTTGGCATCTATGGACAAGATAAACCCTAAAAGTTCTAAGTTGCAATTAACCTACCAAAAGGTGGCCTATTATCGTGGAATTGAGCATTTTCAAAACAGTGATTATCCATCTTCAATAGAGTTGCTTGACAAATCGATGGCTTTTCCAATGGATAAAACCATGGTTGCGGAGGCTACTTTTTGGAAGGGAGATGCCTATTATCGCTTGGGTAACTACGGTTTGGCAAAAAAGTTCTATCAGGAATACCTCAATTTGGGTGAGGATATCCAAGGCGATCTTTATCCAATGGCTGAATATGGTTTAGGCTATTGCTTTTTTAAAGAAGAAAAATATACGGCTTCTTCTGAACATTTCAGAAAGTTTATCAAAGTGAAGGGCGAAATTCAAGATAAAACTGTTGCAGATGCTTGCTTAAGAACCGGCGATTGTCATTATGCAGTCAGAGATTTTGGAGGGGCCATAGATTACTATGATAAAGCAATACGGATTGGAAAACAAGATGTAGATTATGCCATGTTTCAAGTAGCATTATGTTATGGGGTTCAAGGCAAGTTTAATAGCAAAATGGAAATGTTGAAAGCCTTATTGCAACAAGATAAAACCAGGTTTAGGGCAGATGCCAGTTATGAACTTGCAGAGACCTACTTGTTACAAGAGGATTATGTGAATGCAGAGAAGTATTATCAATTGCTTTTGAAAGAAAATCCGGATAGTAGATTTGCAAAATCTGCCTTGTTAGGCGTGGCTTTAATCTATTACAACAGCAACCAGGACGACAAGGCCTTGCCGGCATTTAAAAAGGTAATTGAATCTTATCCGGGTACTCCGGAGGCCAATGAAGCCATATTAAAGATTCAGAAAATTTATGTTGATAACGGAGACATTGATCAATTTGAGGAATATACAAAGAGCAGAAATATAACCGGGATTGCTCAAAGCAGGTTAGATAGTGCCACTTATGAAACAGCAGAAAAGTTGTTTTTAAAATCAGAATTTGCAAAGGCCTCTGCAACATTTGGAACCTACCTGAAGAAATTTCCTAATGGATTCTTTTTCTTGAAAGCCTTATTTGGTAAAGCAGAAAGCGATTACAATACTAAACAATTGGATTCTGCCTATGTTTCATACCATAAAATAAGCCAGTTGCCCAAAAATGATTTTACCGAAAAATCTCTGGTTCGATCTGCAGGTATCTTGTACAACCAGGGAAAATATGGAGAGGCTGCAACCTCTTATGCAATTTTGGAGGAAGCAGGTGAAATTCCAGAGAACCTATTAATGGCTAGAACCTATTTAATGCGTTGTTATGAGAAACTGAAGAACTGGGAGAAGGCCGATTTATATGCTACCATTCTATTAAAGGAGCCCAAATTGTCACCGGAAGTAAGCATGGAATCTAAACTTGTAATTGCAAATTCTTCCTTGGAACGAAAGCAATTTGAAAAGGCACTTTTGGATTTCGAAGTGGTAAGAAGAAATAACTTATCTAAAACAGGAGCAGAGGCAGAGTATAATATCGCTTATATTCAATATGTATTAGACAGGAACAAGGATTGTGAGAAATCTTGTTTTGATTTGATTAATAATTTCCCTTCTTATGAAACCTGGTTAGCAAAGGGCTTTTTATTGTTGTCTGATAATTATTTAAAAATGAATGATACCTACCAGGCTAAGTTTGCTTTGCAAAGTATGATTGAAAACAGCGACGATATAGAAGCGGTAAAAGTGGCAAAAGAAAAATTAACGGCCATTATCGCTATGGAGGAGAAAGCAAACCAGCCCAAGGCTGAACAACCAATGGAAATCCAAATGAAACCGGAGGATGAAGGTTTGGAAGTATTACCAGAAATAAAAAATGAATAATGTGGAGAATTCTTCAAAATAGCATGATTTTGTTTTTAGGAATTGCCTTTGTAGTGCATATTTATGTGCCTATGGCTCAACCTTCCAACGAATCAAACCTCAGCCATATCATTCATCTGCTAAGTTATGGTTCTTGTGGATTAGCCTTTATTTCCAATTATTCCATCAAGAAATGGATGTATGGAATTGGAGCAATTTACCCGTTTATATATCATTTAAATTGTGCTATTCACCAATGGCAAGATTTTGGAAAATTTAGTCCGGTGTGTTGGTTGGTGGTTGTAATGATGCCTGCAGGCTTAGTTGTATTATTAAAATTGGAGCAAAAATGAATCGGTACCAAATCCCATACTATCGTTTGAAACATCTTTCACTGCTTTTTCTTGCAGCCGTGTTCCCCGGTATTTTGCTTTCTCAAAATCAAATTCCGGATAGTCTTAATATTCTGATATTGAAGAATTATAAGCCTCAGGTTAATGATGCCAATAAAATGAATGTTTCTCCGGAATCACCACCGGTTTCTGATTCAAAACCTCGATTGGATTATTCGGTTTTGAATAAGCAATTTGCAACCGGATTTGATCCCGAACCTATAAATCCGGCTAAAATGCAAAATGAACCGGTTAAGAAATTGGGCATTGGATACGTAAAAGTTGGATTCGGAAATTATACCATGCCAACCGGTGAAGCATATTTGGCAAATAAACGATCTAAAACATATCATTACGGAATTGGAATTAAACACCTGTCAAGTTTAGGTCAATTGAAAAATACATGGTATAGCGGTTTTAGTGATAACCATGTGGATGCCTGGGGTAAGTATTTTGTTGGTAAAATGGTGTTGAATGCTGAAGTAAATTATGACCGCAATGTGGTTAGGTACTATGGCTTTAATCCACCCGATTCCATAGAAATCAATAAAACGGATTGGAGAAATATTTTACAGCATGTTCAAGCCAATGTCGGACTTTCAGATAATAACCCTTCAGGTAAATCTATTTTCGATGGGTTAAAGATTAGTTACCACCATTATAGATCGAATCGTCCGGGTATCGAAAACAATGTCTTAGTGGATGGAAGGCTTAAATATTTGCTAAAGGAAAAGAAAAGTGAATCAACTAGTCAAGGACCTAATGCTGCAATAGAAAGTAGTAAGTTCGGATTGGGAATTTGGGCTGACTATTACCAGTTTCAAGCTGCTACTATCTCCATTAACCAACCCAATACCTTGTTAGGAATTTCCCCCGGATTCGTTTATCAATCAAAAAACTGGGGTCTGGAAATTGGTGGTAGTTTGGTTTGGGATATAAAAAACAGTGGCACCAACTCTCATATTTACCCCAATGCTAAGGTTCGATTAAGTTTAGTTGAAGATTTATTGGGTATTTACGCAGGAGTAAAGGGTGGCTTGGAGCGTAATAGCTTAAGGAATTTCTCTTCTCAAAATCCATTTTATTCCATTTATACCGACTCAGCCAGTTTTAATATGTCAACCAATACCTCTACTACCTATGACGCGTATGGTGGACTTCAAGGTAAATTTTCATCCAATACTTCATTTAAGTTGGAGATGCACGGACAAGGTGTAAGAAATTTGGCATTGTTCGTAAACGATACTAGTGGAAATGGAAACTATTTCAATGTTGTTTACGATAATGGTACGGTTTTAAATCCTCATTTGGAGGCCAGTTTTCTGCAAAAGGAAAAGCTTAGTATTTTCTTTAAGTTCGATTACTTCCACTACATACTTGATCATGAATTAAAGGCCTGGCATCGGCCGAATGTAAATTCCGGTTTGTCCGCTAATTACAATATTCAAGATAAATTTATACTGAAAGCAGAAGTGTATTATATAAGCAGGCAGTTTGCTCGTACGTATGACACCTTGAACAATGTGATTCCCTTTCGAATTAAGGGTCTGGCCGATATTAATTTAGGACTTGAGTATCGTTTTAATAAGAAATTTGGTGCCTGGATAAGTTTGAATAATATTGCTGCCTATCGCTATCAACGGTGGTATCAATATCCAAGTCAACGGTTTAATTTTATGATTGGAGCAACTGCTAACTTCTAATGGTCTACAGGTTCTATATGAACCAATACATGTTCTAGTGAAGGTAGTTCATGGTATAGTTTAGCTTGTAACCGATGGGCAATTTCGTGACCTGTTCTAACACTTAGGTTGCCGTCAACGCAGGCATGTAAATCCACATGATATTTCATGCCTACCTTGCGGACATAGCATTTTTCAGTATCTTGAACTCCTTCTACGGTGATTGAAATAGTCCTAATTTGTTCAATAAGCTCAGAATCCAATTGTTCGTCCATAATTTCACCCAAGGCGGGTCTTAGGATTCTATATCCGTTGTATAGAATTATTCCGGATGAAAAAAGGGCAGCCCAATCATCTGCAACCTCAAAACCTTTCCCAAATACAATGGCAATTGAAATACCTGTAAATGCCATAATGGATGTGATGGCATCACTGCGGTGGTGCCAGGCGTCAGCAAGTAATGCAGTGCTATTTGTTTGTTTGCTTTTATGCAAGACATATTGGAATGAAAGTTCTTTCCATAAAATTATCCCACCCAATACTACCAACGTATACCAGTGAGGACCTTCATCCGGATGTAGAATGTTTTGCACGCTCTGATAAGCAATAATAAATGCAGAAATGGCTATAAAGCCAACAATCAAAAAGGCGAAAAGAGGCTCAGCCCTTCCATGCCCATACGGATGGTTTTCATCGGCAGGACGGTTGGCATAACGAAGTCCAAGTAAAATCAAAATGGATGAGAAAACATCCGAAGTTGATTCGATTGCATCCGCTATTAAGGCATACGAATTGCCTAAATAACCGGTAATCCATTTAAGTATGGCCAACAATAAATTTCCTAAAATGCTAAAATAGGCTGATCCTATTGCAATTTCTTCCTTGCTCTTGGTCATTCTCTATTTATATCTCTGAATCTTCTTCCACGTCAAGAATTTGACTTTTGAGTTTTGAACTCATCACCTTTTTATAGAAATTTTTTACCCGATGACCTTCACATAAATGAACCCTTCCATATTGGTTTATCAAGTACGCGGAAATTAGTACATATCCAATGGTAGTAACCATCATCAAAAATTCAGAATCTACTACAATAGTAAAATAGGAGGAAACACTAAAAATTAAACAAGGCCAGCTGTTCCCTTTTGAATAGTTAAAGATTGCTGTTAGTAGAAAGGATTGAAAAATGGAAAAAAGCAACAATCGAATGGAAAATAATAGGTCGAAAGGATATTGAAAATTCATTAAGAGAATTAAAGAGAATCCATTTAAGATGCCAATAAGAATGGACGAACTAAAGGCTGTTGAGCTAACTTGCCAATGAGGAAGTGCAAAACTTCTCCATCCAAAGGTGTCTGATACAGCAATACCAAGTATCGGAAAAACCCAACCAATTAGTGAAACAATGCCGGTAATTGATCGAGATCGAATAAAGGTATTTAAGGTGAAGTACTGTTCAAAAAACAAGGGATATAACAATAGGCCAATGAATAAAAAGGCTAATGGGCTGATTGCAATAGAAAGACCCGGTCCATGAAGTCCTGCCTTAGAAAAAGTGGAGTTTAGCTTTTCTTTACCACGTGGACCATAATACTTTTGGGCAGAAATAATGGCAGCAAAAAAAGAGGATAAACATGCAACAAAAAAGAAGCTTGACTTAAGCAGGCTTGGTAAAGGAAATAACAGATCAAGGGTTTTTAGGGTGAAAAGAAGGCCAACAATAATTGAAAAATTCCAAAAAAGAAAGGTTTTCAAAGGGCGACTCATTGCTTGATTTCGGGAAAAATTATGGGGTTAGAAAGCAAGGGCAATGATACTAATTAATAGGCATTTAGGTTAGTTCATCAAAAAAATGATAGGCTATAAATCTAAAAGTGAAAAAGAAATCGTGAAGAGGCTTTCAGGTTAATTTTTCGGGGAAGTATTAGTAAACTGTTTTGAAGTAGTTGGAAGCCGCAATTGAATGCCAATGCAGTTGTTGATTGGAGTAATTTCTATGTAAAAAAAGCCCTATCCTACCGGAGGATAAGGCTTTTGGGGTAGTAAAAAAGGTCTAACCTAATCTTCCCATTGGGAATAATCCGGTTTGCTTGGTTTTTGATCAATGGTTAATGCTTCCCCTTCGCTGTTTTGTTGTTCCAGAGTCCATTTATCGGTAACGGTTGTTTCTATCCACATTTTGCCGGATTTTCTAAATACCTGTACAGATAAGCCGTAAAGGTTTCCAAACTCCTGCTCCAATTCCGCAACTGTCATTTTGGGAGTTACTGTAATAAATCCGTCGCTATGAATGGTTCTAATTTGACCAATGGTTTTTTCAGGGTCAATAATTCCTTTCAATGGCGATAATTCTTTCACTCCATGCATTTTTTTAAAGAACTCCAACTTTAAATAGGGGTATTTTTGGTTGAAGGATTCTTGAACCTCCGAGATTTTTCGGTCGTCCTTTATTGTCAAGATCATAAGCATATTATTTTGAGTGGTGAAATGATAAAAGTGGGATATGGGAATGAAAAGCCATTTGTTTGGTATGGCTTCGTTCAAATAGTCGATCAAAAAAACCTCTGGTCCGAACAGTCATTCCTATCATATCAGCATTAATTTCTTCTGTGTAATGGATAATTCCTTCGGTCACATCCGAATTCTCTACTATTCTGGACCGTATTGATTGGTAACCGGAACTTTTCTTAATACTTTCGGTAAATTGATTCACCTCGTTGTATTTGAATGGTTCCTTGTCTAAGTCGGGAGTAATGTGAAGTAATATAAGTTCGGCATGAAAAAATTGTGCTAGAAATGCCGCTCCTTCTACATTTTCATGGTCGTGTCTTTCAAAGTTAGTGGCAAAAACTATTTTTTGAATGCCTTTAAATTTGGCATGTGCAGGAATGGTTAGTACAGGAATATCTAAACTTTCAATCGTGTTTCCTGCATTGCTTCCTATTAGCAATTCCTGTAATCCGGATGCTCCCTTGGTACCCATTATGACTAACTCCGAATCCAGAGTTTTTGCCATTCGGCTTATTTCACTACTAATATCGGAAAAGCAGGTGGTTACCTTGGTTTGAATACTCATTCCCGGAAATTCTTCCTTTAACGTGTCTCTTAAGCGGTTAAGGTCATTTTCAAGCTCCTTTACCAGTTCAAAATCTACCGGTACAACCACTTCTGCTGTGGTAACAGGTACAATGTAAGTGTGTAATAGTACAATTTCAGCCCCAATAGTCCTGTTAAATTCCAATGCAAAGCGAATAGCATTTTCTGCTATTGGTGAAAAATCGGTTGGACAAAGTATAGTTTCCATTGTTTTTCTGTGCTTACTTGCAAACTGGCCTATTGATTAATGGGAAGAATAAGCCAATGAATTGCAAATTTCAATTGATAAATTCGATTTTGAAATGATTTCCGTCATCTGATTTACTGACTGGAATCAATTAATGTAAAATAAGAGTTGGAATTTCAGTTTGGAACATCATTTTTTTGGTATGTGTTTCATGGGTAAGCCTATACCAAAAGGAATGGTGATGTGCTATTAAACAAATTAGTTCGGCTTTATGTTCTTTGGCATAGGATTGTATTCCTTCTTCGATCTCCGTTGCTTCCTTGAAATCCCTAACATGTTTCACTCCATCTAAAAATTGATCTACCTCAATGCTTCCTGTAACTTCTGATTCTGTTGGGGTTTCTTCCAAACTTTTTCGAACATTTAATACAAATATCTTGGATTCAAAAAATCGAGCCAAGGTTTTTAATGGTTTTAAGGTTTCCTGATTCGAAATCGAGGAAAGGTCAGTGCCCAGAACTATTTTTTCATAAGGATGAAACTCGGAATGGACCGGAATAATTAGTACCGGTTTCTCTGATTTTCTGCCAAGCTCGGTTGCTACACTTCCAATAATTCTATCTAGAAGTTCGGTATGCCCATTCATGCCAACTACAATTAAATCGGCATGTTCCTTTTTAGACTTGTATAAAATTTCATCAGTCGTACTCCCTAACCTATACCGACATTCAATTTCTAATGCTCCTAATTCTCGGTGAATATCGTCTCTTAAAGAGTGCATTTTATCGCGGGCAACCTTTTCAACGGCTTCCCATGATAGAATCATTTGGGGAATCTCAGGGGTGTTCCCTTCAATTTGTCCTACATGTAAAATAATAAGCTTGCCTTTTATGGAATGGGCAAGATGAGCGGCATACTTAACTGCATTATTTCCTGATTCGGAAAAGTCAGTTGGGGCTAAAAGGGTTTTCATAGTAAAACTTTTAGCAAAACTACAAGGTCCCTCAGCCTAATTTACTGATGGTGGTCAGTAGGTAACCTGATATCAATACCTAAACCCAAAAACACAAATCAGTTTCGCATTTTTATGAGCTTTTCAAGATTTCTGATTTCAATGGTTCCACCACTGATAGAAATTAATCCTTCTTCCTTGAAATCACTTAAGGTGCGAATGGTTGTTTCTGTTGCAGTTCCTGAAATATTAGCTAAATCATCCCTCGAAATATTCATTGAAAAATGAAGTGATTCATCCTTTTTATATCTATTATGCAAGGTTACCAATGCCTCAGCCACTTTTTTTCTTACAGAATTGTAGGCCAGATTAACCAATTGCTTTTCCTTTTCTGCTAAATTGTCCGATAATAGCCGAATAAATGTTTTCGAAACCTCGGCATTTTTATAAAGTAAGGAAAAGAAATCATCCTTGGGAATAAACCAAATCTCACTTTCATCAATTGCAACAGCAGTATCCTGGTATTGCTGCTCTTCCATCAAGGCCAAATATCCAAAAAAGTCGCCCTCTTTATACAACCCTGTAATGAATTCCTTGCCCAATTCGTGGGTGCGAAATGTTTTTACTTTTCCTTTGGCCAAATAGAAAATTCCTTTGGGATATCCATCTTCCTTATAAACGGTTTCTTTCTTGGTGTATACTTTGGATGCCTTTTCAATGTTGGAAATGTTCTTTAAATCAGCAATCGATTTGGCCGAATCTATAAATGCATTAATGCCTTGTGGGTTTTTAGGAAATTCGCTTTTCATCATGGATGATTTCCTAAGCCTGCTCTCAATAGCATTCAATAATTCAATGTCATCAAATGGCTTGGTAATGTAATCGTCTGCTCCCATTTCCATCCCTTTCCTTAATTCGGTCCGCTCGGCCTTGGCAGTTAAGAAGATAAATGGAATTGCCGCAGTTTTCTGATTTTTGGAAAGTAGATGTAACACGCCATAACCATCAAGTACAGGCATCATAATATCACAAACAATCAAATCCGGAAGTTCACTTTGGGCTAATTCTACCCCCAATTTTCCATTGGCTGCAGTAAGCACCGTATAATTCGCTAATTCTAAAATCTCAGCCGTATTTTCTCTAACCTCGTTATTGTCTTCTATTAATAGGATCTTCTTCATTGTGGAAAAGTAATAGTAAAGGTGGTTCCCTGGTTTTCTACACTCTTAAAGGTAACACTTCCCTTCAAAAGTTCTGCATATTTTGAAATGATGTTTAACCCCAATCCTGTCCCTTGTATATGGTTAACATTATGTCCTCTGAAAAATCGTTGGAATAGATGCTTCTGATCCTGCTTGGGAATCCCGATTCCATAATCGGTAACTTTTAATATACATTTAGATGGACTTACCTCTGTATATACCTCAATAGCTTTGCCATTTGGCGAAAATTTGATGGCATTGGAAACTAAATTAAGCAATATGTTTTTCAGTAACTTCTTGTCCAAATAGGCTAAGCTTTCTCCCTGGTGCTTATAGTCTATAAATTGTCCTTCCTTGCAAATTCCTTGAAGCTCTTTCAAGGTTTCTGGTATGTAATTCTGTATGTCAAAATACTCTAAATGACACTCTATTCGGCCTTCTTCTAATTTGCTAACTGATAGAAAATCATTCAAAATGTCCGTTAAATCATTGATGGATGTTTTTATCCGATTAATATGTTTTAACTGCTTTTCCTTTTCATCTAAATCTCCATATTGCTTAACTAAGGATAAACTTGATAAAATGGTGGCTAACGGGGTTCTAAACTCATGCGACGCCATCGAAACAAACCTGGATTTTAATTCATTCAGCTCTTTTTCCTTTTCTAAGGCATTGTATAACTCCGATTTTGTTTTTTCCAGCTCCTGTATTGCCTCCTCCAAAATCATTGTCCTATTCCTAACTTGCTTCTCTAACTCCGCTGAATAATTCTTGAGTTTCTCTTCTGCATTCTTCCTTCTCGATATATCAATGATAAAGGCAATTACATACCTACCCTTCGCATTACTAAATGGACTCAAACTGATTTCAACAGGAAATTCTATCCCGTTTTTTTTCATCCCATATAAATCCATTCCAACTCCCATCGATCGGGCATGTGGGTTGTGAGTGAATTTTTCTCGCGATGCATGATGGCTGCCTACAAATCGATGTGGTACCAGAATTTCAATCTTCTGTCCGATTAATTCTCCCGAATCGTATGCAAATAACCGCTCTGCGCTAGGGTTTGCTTCTGTTATTTTACCTTCGCTGTCAACTATAAGTATTCCTTCCGTTGCGAAAAGAAAAAGGGCTTCCACCCCCTCCTTGCTATCCATTTTGGGTTTGACTGAGTTCACCGCTAAGGTAGTAAATTGAAATTTGGCAAAACTACATGCTGAAAAATTTTCAAAACATGACGAATATCATTCTTTTTTATGATGGCCCTCAAATTCATAACCTTTTAATAATCTGACTTTTGCAAAATAATTGAGGGGTAATTTGACTTGTCAAGATTTTTTTGCTTCGAGCGGATTTTTAGGGGACTTTCTCCGGTTTTTTTCAAAAATCAGCTCCGTCAAGGTTGTAAAGGTCAACTTTTTACCCTCTAAAAGTTGTAAGCACTATGGAATCCTATACCGTTAGTCCTCCCGAATTAAAAGTTCATACCTGCTACCATTGTGGAGAATCCTGCAAGGACGAAATCATTGAATTCGACCAAAAAGAGTTTTGTTGCGAAGGTTGCCAACTGGTTTATGACCTTCTTCGTGAAAATGAGCTGTGTACCTACTACAATCTGAATCAAGCTCCAGGCTCTACCCAAAAACAAAAAAATCTCGCACTTAAGTTCGAATACCTAGACGATCAGCAGGTCTATGACCGACTCATTCGTTTTAAAAATGAAAGCCAAACTCATGTGGTGTTTTTTATTCCTAAAATGCACTGCAGTTCTTGCATCTGGCTGTTGGAAAATCTTCATAGACTTAACCCCGGAGTGATTAGCTCCAAAGTGAATTTTGTAAGAAAGGAAGTAACCATCGTCTTTAATAGTTCTCAAATTAAGATGTCGGAATTGGTGGCTCTTATGGCTAATATTGGCTATGAACCACTGATAAACCTAAATGACCTGGAAAAAAATGCTGAAAAGAATGAAACCAGAACCCGGGTCATCAAAATTGGATTAGCCGGCTTCTGTTTCGGAAATATTATGATGCTTAGCTTCCCTGAATATTTTTCTTCAGGAAATTTTTTGGAACAAGAAAATCTGAAGTATTTCTTCGGCTATCTGAATTTATTCCTCTCTCTTCCCGTTTTTTTCTATTCCTCCTCTGAGTTTTTTGTCTCTGCCTGGAAGGGCCTGAAATACAAATACATCAACATCGATGCTCCCGTAGCACTTGCTATACTCGTTACCTTTGTTCGAAGCGTTTTTGAAATCATTAGCCAAACCGGTGCAGGTTATCTGGATTCTATGTCAGGAATCGTGTTTTTTATGCTTATTGGCCGCTATTTTCAAAATAAAACCTATGAAACTATGTCGTTCGAAAGGGATTATAAATCCTATTTCCCAATCGGTGTCTCTGTACTGAATAAAGATGGAAGCGAATCAAATGTTCCGGTTTCTTCCTTGAAAAAAGGGGATAAAATTCTTATTCGGAACAATGAATTAATTCCTGCCGACGCCATTTTACTCAGCCCATCCACTCACATCGATTATAGCTTTATTACCGGTGAATCGGATCCCATCAAAAAAGTGGTTGGTGAATTGGTTTATGCAGGAGGTAAACAACTCGAAGGTGCCGTGCGCCTCGAAATCCTAAATCCAACTTCCCAAAGCTATTTAACACAATTGTGGAACCAGGATTCTAAATCAGAAAATGAACAAATTCAAAAAACCTACATCGATCGTATCAATAAATATTTCACCTTGTCGGTGTTGGCAGTTTCTGTTTTGTCCGCCATCTTCTGGGCATTCTTTGACCCGGCTAAATCGCTCAATGCCTTTACCGCCGTCCTTATCGTTGCCTGTCCTTGTGGCCTCCTTCTTACCAATACCTTTGCCAGCGGAAATGTATTACGCCTGTTCGGACGCAGAAAGTTCTATCTAAAAAATGCCCCTGTCATTGAAAAATTGTCCCGAATAGATACCATTATTTTTGATAAAACCGGCACCATCACTCACGGCTCCAGTATTTCTTTCGAAGGCCCAACCTTAGGCTCCAATGAAATTAATTTGGCTGTTTCCCTGGCCGCTCAATCCTCTCACCCGCTAAGCCGCAAAATCAGCAGCTTTTTCGGAAAAAGTACAAGGAATTTGCTGCCGGTTAGCGACTTTTCTGAACTGCCCGGAAAAGGCTTAAAAGCTCAGGTGGGAGATCACTATGTGGTTATGGGCTCTGAATACTTTGTCACCGGAAATCATAATTTTTCCAACCTGAATTCTACCAAAGTTTTTCTAATGATTGATGGGGTGGTAAAAGGTTTTTTCAAATTTAAAAATGCCTACCGCGATGGACTAAAAGATTTGGTTGACGGGCTTAGTAACCAGTTTGATTTAAAGGTTTTATCGGGCGATAACGATTCGGAGAAATCAATTGTGGAATCCATTTTTGGTACAAAAGCCGAAGTTCATTTTAACCAAAAACCCGAAGACAAAATGCGCTTTGTTCAAGCTCTCCGTTCCAATGGCAAAAAAGTGTTGATGGTTGGAGATGGTTTAAATGATGCCGGAGCACTCAAACACAGCGATGTAGGAATTGCAGTTTCCGATGATACCAATAATTTTTCTCCGGCTTGCGATGCCATTTTGGATGGGTCTAATTTGAATAAGTTGGGTTACTTTCTTCAAATGGCAAAAACGACTAAAACGGTAACTATTTCTACCTTTTTCTTTTCTTCTATCTATAATTTTATTGGTCTTTCTTTCGCCGTTCAAGGCACACTTTCTCCGGTAGTTGCAGCTATTTTAATGCCTCTAAGTTCTATTTCTATCGTTGTACTTTCTACGGGTTTAAGTACTTTGTTTGCTAACATCCTCGATAAAAAGTAGTTAGAGCAGCTATAACCGGATTGGCATGACCATGAAGGTTGTTTTAATTGGTTTTTGGCGGGCCCCCTCCGCCTACTATTTTTTCTGCAATCTTCCAAACATAGAACCTAGGCGTTCGGGTCACGCTTTCGGCTGTAGTCCTCGTCGCACTTGGCTAGCGCCGCGTGCTCCTGTGGGCTACTTGCCTCTATCGTTGCCCGAGGTGCAAACCCAATCGGTAAGGCTTCGAACCAAGTTTTACTTATTCCGGGATTTGGGTTAAACCTGTACTTGTAAAATATTCTAATTCTTAGTTGGTTTCAGCACCTTCTGCTTTTGTACTGGCTTTGTTAAAGTCAAACGATAAGGTGAATCTCAAAGTGTTTTCCAATGGATTCCTTACACCTTGGGTCGATGGAATTAAATACGCAAAATCCAATCCAAATACACTGTACTTGAATCCTATTCCAATGGTAAAATACTTCCTGAAACCTTTCCATTTGGATTCATTGAAATATCCGCCTCTTAAGGAGAATAAATTGTTATACCAATACTCAATGCCTCCTGAAATATTATATTCCGCTAATTCTTCCTTAAATCCAAAAGGTGCATCACCAAACGATTGAAATAATCCACCTACCGGTCCAACATTCGGATCTTTTCCTTTCTCAATTATTTTATTTCCATTGGCATCCTCTAAAATGTTTCCGGCCGAATCAACTTTGTAAACCGGTGGTGTTGGAACCAATAATTTGTTAATGTCTACATACAATCCAACCGAATTATGGTCGTCTAAAAAGATCTTTAATCCGGCACCTAAACGTAAATTCTGTGGCAGAAAATCACGCTGTAGTTTGGAATTGCTGTACGAAATTTTAGAACCAATGTTGGAAAGGTTTAATCCGGCAGTTACTATCCCGTTTTTGGATCCTAATTTAATTTTATTGGATTGGTAAAAGAAGGCCAAATCCGCTGCTACAGCCCTACCAACCGAACCTGTTCCTCCAACTGAATATCCACCGGTTAAATTGGAATTAATGTATCGCAAAGCAATAGATCCTGAAAAATTATTGGATAACTTACGGGCATAGTTTAAATCTACTGCAAATTCATTCGGACGATATTGGCCAATGTTGTTTCCGGAAAAATCAGTAAAAGTGATATCACCTAAACTAAAATACCGAAGCGAAACTCCAATACCTTGATCCATTTTTTTACCGAATTTCATATATCCGGTAACGTATCCTAGGTTAATATCCGGTACAAGAGCCCTTAACCAGGGAGTATAATCAATGGCAAAACCATAAGGCTTTTCTAAAAAGGCAAGTTTTGACGGGTTCCAATGCATAAAATGGATGTCAGCAGAGGTAGCTACACCACAATCTCCCATTGCTCCGGCTCTGGCATCCGGCGATATCATCAAAAATGGAACGGCTGTTGTAATAGTGTTTAATTCGGCTTTTTGGTCATTTAAACTATTTTGACCTTGGCCAAAAGCCTGAATGCCACTAACCGAAGTTAATAGGCAGATTGTAAAAATTTTTTTAAATTCTCTCATTTTAAAAAGGGCACAAAAATAGCTTTTAGTTCCTTATTCCAACCATTCCCCAAAAGAATGTAGTCGAAACCAAGAAATTATCAGCAAACACAAATAAAAACGAGTAAAAGTATATTCAAATAGGCCCTTAGGTTTGGAGGTCAAAGAAACGAAGCAATTAAACATCTATTGTATTTGAAACGAAAAAAAAATAGTTGGGAAGAAATTCAGCTAATAGCTTGATAATTAAATTTATATATAGCAAGAAATTTCTCATTACAATTCAACTATGGTAAAGAAATTAGGAAGATCGGGATTGAAAACTATTTTTGTTGGCTGTGATTTCAAATTATATACATAAGCAAGCTGCTCATTGTGAGAGCGGTACCATTAGTAACTTGTTGCGTTATCATGGTTTGGATATTTCTGAACCGATGGCGTTTGGAATAGGTTCCGGAATATTTTTTGCCCACATGCCTTTCCTCAAAATGAATGGTATTCCGGGTACAACTTACCGCGTGTTGCCGGGTTTGATTTCTAAACGGCTAACCTCCCGATTAGGAATTTCATTTCATACCCAATCCTTTGGCAGTAATAAACAAAAGGCAATGGATGAACTCGATCGGGTTTTAGATAAAGGTTTTCCGGTTGGTATGCTTACCAGTGTCTATTATTTGCCCTACCTTCCTAAAGCTTTTCGCTTTCATTTTAATGCGCATAACTTATTGGTTTTTGGTAAATCAAATGGGGAATACCAAGTAAGTGATCCGGTAATGGATTATGTTACCACGATTTCTGCTAAAGATTTGGAAAGAGCTCGATTCCCAAAAGGTGTTTTGGCTCCCAATGGCAAAATGTACTATCCTACCAAGGTTCCAACAGATATTGATTTTATTCCGGCCATTAAAAAGGCTATTCGTTGGACCGGATTTGAAAACACCATGACTCCTCCTGTTTTGCCATTCTTTGGTAGTCAGGCTATTTCTTACCTGGCTAAGAAAGTTAAGAATTATCCAACTAGTTTGGACGAAAGAAAGGCAGTGTTATTTTTAGGTAATATCGTTCGGATGCAAGAGGAGATTGGTACGGGTGGTGCCGGATTTCGGTTCATGTATGCTGCTTTTTTACAACAAGCTTCCAAACGTTTAAACAATCAAGAACTGTCTGTTTTAGCTAAGGAATTAACCCAAATTGGCGACCAATGGAGAGCCTTTGCCTTTTCCGCAGGTAGGGTTTGTAAGAACAGGCAAACAGATACAGAGAATTTTTCATCCTTATCCTTGCAATTGATGGATATTGGGCAAATGGAGACTGCTTTTTTTAAAAAACTGAGAGGTTTGAAATTGTAATTTCATGGAAGCTTGGAAATACTTGTAATCATATGAATTTAAGAACATTCATTCTTAGTAAATTGCCCTGGAGAGTTCAAGGTTTTTTGGGAGGTCGACCCCAAAAAACTATTTCCATCCATGCGTTTGAAAAACAACTTGTCTATTCAGGAACCTTAAGTTTTTTTTCCAAACCTATAACCCTGGATAAAGAGTTTCATCAAAACTTCACTGAGAATTTTTGTTTCCCTTCCAACCCAATATACCTTTGTAAATTAAAAGAAGCCAGGGTCTTTAGAAACAATGGTATTTTTTCAGTTATAAATAATTCAGATGAATTAATTGCTGAATTGTCTACTGACCCGTTAAAAAGAGCCTTACATCCTATTTATACCGAAGCATTTCTTCCTTTACCGGTTCGTTTGAAAGGTAGGGTGTTAATGTTGGCAACATTGGGTGCAGATTGGGTTTATTTTCATTGGTTGATAGATTTCTTACCTAAGCTTGTCGTAATCGAAGAAGCCGGGTATTCCTATAATGACTTTAGCCATATTATTGTTAACCCTTTTACTTTCCCATTACAAAAGGAATCACTGGAAAGGATGGGAGTTCCTTTAGAAAAAATTGTTTTCCTGGAAGAAGGACATCATTATTTAGCAGATGAATTACTAATTTCGACAGAAATTAAGCATAATCCATCAACCAATAAATTGTTGAAAAGGCATTTGCAAAAGAAATCAAATGCAAGTCCAACCAATAGGGTTTTTATATCAAGAAAAGGCTCTAAATGGCGAAATGTGGTTAATGAAAAGGAATTAGAGAAGTTGCTTGAAAAATATAACTTCACTATAGTAGAAAATGAAAAAATGAATTTAAATGAGCAAATTGAATGTTTCAATAATGCTAATTTAATTCTTTCTACTCATGGCGCGAACCTTACCAATATTTTTTTCTGCACACCGGGTACTAAGGTAATTGAAATAATTGCTGATTGGCATCATTGTGTAGATTACTGGATTTTGTCAAATAATAACCAATTGGATTATTTTCATGTCCCCAGTCAATCACAACCTAGTTTTGAGGAGTTAAATTACCGGGTTACTCAAAATTATAATTTAATTGTTGATATTGAATTGCTTGAAAGGCAGATACTGCGGGCAATTAATGAAATAGAACGCGAAAATCTTTCAGTTGGTAATTGATTTTTGATAAGATCTTAACCCGAATGGTAGGTTAATTGGGTTAGTTTACTTTTTATGCAGGCTTCTACACTTCAGATTGTTACCAAAGGGTTGATGAAAATTCACCCAAGTCAATTATACTAAAATCTGAAAAGGAATTGTATCCTCGGCATTTACCATTGTAATATTTCGAAATAGCCTGTGCCTTTTTTGGGGTAATGGGTGATACATTTGGGGCTTGCACCCTCGGGCAACGACAGTTTGTCTAATAACCACTTTTAGACGCCATTTTACGTTTAATATCCTTCAAAATGGTTCGATTTAAGAGCATCTAATTTGAAAAACTTTAAATTCAACCAGTTTAG
>JAIBAJ010000028.1 GCA_019695265.1 Bacteroidia bacterium
CCGCCTACCAAAATCATTCATTGATTTCAGCTTTTATGCAAGGCGTTCGGGTCACGCTATCGGCTGTAATCCTCGTCCCACTTGGCTAGCGCCGCGTGGGCCTGTGGGTTACTTGCCTCTATCGTTGCCCGAGGTGCAAACCCAAACAATACTGAAATTATTCGATGGCAATTGCCAATCCATGTATAATAAAAAGGGAAAGGCTATATACCAAAAAAGCCACTCAGTTTGAATGGCTTTTTTGGTGGTTGATCCGTTTTTGAAATAATACCGGTTTAATCCATTTTGGTTAGAAGAATTCCAAAACCAATTCTATTTTTTAAGCTGGCTTTTATTCTAGCTAAACCCAAGTAAGAAAGTTTAATACTTGATTAGTAAAATCGCATACTCTTTGTTTGGTATCTGTTTCTTATTTATGGTTTAACCTGTAATACTGTTGTTATTGGGCAGAAGCGCTATTGAGCAATCGAAGGTTGTTCAGAATAACACCGGGTCTTTCGAAGGTCATAATCGCATTTCCAAACCGTTTGTGAATAACGTTGCGTCGAGTTTGAGAATACAGGAAGATGTAAGGTTGTTCCTCATAAATCATGGATTGAAGTTTTTTCACCAACTCTGTGCGTTTGGTATTGTCTAAGGTGTATTTAATTTCATCAATTAAGGCATCGCTTTCCGCGTTTCCAAAACCAGGATAATTGCTTCCTTTGGTAGTCCAGGACTTGGTGCTCCAAATTTGTTCAAAATCTTCCGGAACGGAGGATCCACCCCAAGCGGCCAACATCATATCATAGTTGTGATTTTTGGCATTGTCGTAATGAACGGCAAAATCATTAGGTTTTAAATTGGCTTTGATTCCGGCTTTGTACATAGCCTCAGAAATCATGCTGGCAATATCTTTCCATTGCACTTGGGTTGTAAGAAAGGCCAAATCAAATTCAAATTTTACTTTTTCACCGTCAATAACTTTATCCCTGATATTGTCACCATCACTGTCTTTCCAACCGGCTTGATCGAGTAGTTTTTTAGCTCCTTCAATATCAAAAGGAATCAATTTTAAATCCTTGTTATATTCTTCTTTCAAAGGAGAAACCGGACCTGCGATACGGGTGTTTTTTCCCATATTGATAACCGTATTGATATCATCAACAGGAGTTAACATAGCCATGGCTCTGCGAACGGTTTTATCGGTAAACAGTTTTTTATGTTTTACCCCGTCCGGTCTGGTATTCATGGCAACATAAGAATAGTTGTAGGTATCGGTAAATTTAGAATGGTAATTGGCATTAAACTTAGGATCTTTTTGCAGGTTAATCAGGGTTGGAGTTGCCAAATAGGTACCAACATCCATAGCTTGGGTTTTGAACTCCAGCATTTGGCTGTTGGCATCGGTGTTGATTTTAAAGATTATCTTTTCAGGATAGGCAGTTTCGTAGTCGTTCGGGTTTTTTAGTTTGCGGGTCCAGTGGTTTTCTTTTCTTACCAAGGTCATGCTTTGTTGAGGTTTCCATTCGGACCATTTGTAAGCTCCTAAACCGGAAAAATAATTGATATCACGGCTGTATTTTGGGTTATTGAAATTACTGGCCCAAGTATTCAGTTTATTATCTTTATTGAAATTGGCTTTTGGATCGTCGAATTGGGCGAAGGTGTAAGCTGCGAGGATATTAGACGGGTCATAGAATTTACGTTGAAGAATTCCGTAATCGGTTAGGAAGATGATGTTTTGAATGTATTTTTTCTTCATCACCAAGGTGAATTTTCTAGGGTTACTTGGGTCAATAACGATGTCTTGCAAAGGATCCAAATAAGGTTTTGCATGTGGGTTGTTTACAAGCGGACATTTATTGGCTTTGAAGGTGAAAATGATGTCTTCAACGGTAAGTTGGCTGCCATCGTCCCAAGTTGGTTCATCCATTAATTCGTAGGTATATTTTAATCCATATTCGGAAATAATAGGTTCAGATTTTACAATTCCCGGTCTAACATCCAATTCCTTTGGGTCGGTATCCATTACATAGCATTGGGTGTAATGGTTTACGAAGGTTCTGGTTTCGGAGGTTCCGTTGGTAGGATGCATATCGTCAGGTTCGCCGATAAAGTGAACAACCACTGTATTTTCCTTTTTCCAATCAGGTAAGAAGCTTGTTGCGTCCGGGTTTTGGATGTATTTTGTGCCTTCAGTAACGTGTTGGGTTTGGCTATTGGAATCAGAATTTGAATTGCCTTTGTTGTTACCTCCACAAGCAAAAAGGAGGATTGCGGTTGATGCAATGGAAAGGGGAAGTAATGATTTTTGAATGGTCATGGTTTGAAAAATGGTTGCCAAAGATACATTGGAAAGGATTTTCATTCACAGGGAATTTACAGGCAATAATTTTAAAGTTGTTCAGAAAGTTTGCCTTTGGGAATTGAAAGAAAAAGGAAGTATTAGGATGATTGAAAAACGAAAGATTGGGCTTGCATGGACCCTCCGGGCAACGATAGAGGCAAGTAGCCCACAGTACACCTACGGCGATAGCCTAGGTGGACGAGGACTACAGCCGATAGCGTGACCCGAACGCCCAGTGATTGCCCATTGAAATTGCAGAAAATTTAGTTGGCGGAAGGGGGCCCGCCAAGGAAAACCAAGAGAAAAGCTATTCATCCACTTGTTAGAAGAAAATTGGGAAATGGATAGCTAAGAAAATAAAAAAAAGCCGCTAACACTAGGCTAACGGCTTTAAGATGATAGAAAAACTGATTATTTAGCTTTTCCGGAAAGTTTAATTTCCAAGGTAAATTCATCGTCGATAGCTTTGTCGCCGATATCACTAAAAATGGATTTTGAACCGTATTTAATATCGTAATTAACGCGGTTAACTTTCACAGTAGCAATAGCTGAAGCCATATTTCCGGATTTAACGATGGTAGCATCGAAGGTAATTTCTTTTGTGATGCCTTTAATGGTTAAATCGCCTGTAACGGTGTAGCTTTTACCTGCATTGGAAGCATTTTTGGAAGGGGTAGCTTTTTTTAGTTTAAAGCTAGCTTCGGCATGTTTTTCGGTGGAGAAAAAATCTTCACTTTTCAAGTGTCCAACCAATTTAGCATTGTAACCTGCATCTTTTAGGTCATCAACAGCGATGGAAGTCATATCCACTACAAAAGAAGCCGCTTTTAAGTTATCGCCTTCGAGGGTAAGTTCACCGCTTTTAAGTTTAACTGTTCCATCATGCGCACCGGTAACTTTTTTGGCAGCCCAATGGATGGTACTTGAATTGGGATCAAAAACGTAATTTTTTACATCAGCAGCTTTAAAAGCGAAGAGGGCAACCAAGGCCAGGGAAATGTTGAAGATTTTCATAAATGTATTTTAAAATTTTATGGGACAAAGGTAGCGGGTAAACAAAAGGGGGGAATAGGACAAAAACCAGGAATGATGGTATTTTTTATAATTTATCGAGTAAAATTGCCAGTTGTACGATGGGCAAATAGAAGAAAGACCCAAACATGAGGCGTTTTGCATCCTCATCACTTTGGGATTTAAAAAGTTTATAGGCCTGATATACGAAAACTAAGCCTGCGGATAAAATGATGACCCCGGAGAATAATCCGCTCATTTTAAAAACTACGGGCAACAAAGAGATGGGAACCAGTCCGATGGTGTAAATTAAGGTTTGAAAAGCAGAAGTAACATCTTTTCCGTTGGGGGAGGGGAGCAATTTAAATCCGGCTTTTTTGTAATCTTCGTCTAACCTCCAGGCAATGGCCCAAAAGTGGGGGAATTGCCACATAAACTGAATGCCAAACAGGATGGCTGCCTGAATACTCATTTCACCTGAATAAGCGATATAGCCAAGCATGGGCGGGATACTGCCCGGAATGGCGCCTACGAAAACTGCAAAAGGTGTTTCTCTTTTAAGAGGAGTATAAACAACGGAATAAAGCACCATGGCTACTAGGCCAAGTGCTGCGCTAAGCGGATTTAAAGTGTATAAAATGGCAACTCCGGAAAGTCCGAGAATAGAGGAAAGTGCAATGGCTTCGGGCTCTTGCATACGACCTTGAGGCATTGGTCTTTCCTGGGTTCGGGCCATGAGTTTATCGAGGTCTTTTTCGATAATTTGGTTGAATCCATTGCTAGCTCCTGTAACCAAGAAACCACCTAGGATTAATTTTCCCATAGAAATCCAATCGATTTCAGGGGAGGCTATACCATAGCAAATTGCTGCTGAGAAAACCACTAAGGAAGCCAGTCTCATTTTGGTGAAAACCAAATAGTCTTTCAATTTGATAATAGGAGAAATGGCGCTCAAAGGTTTAGATGTAAATTGGGCGGCAAAAATAATGCAGGGAAGGTAGTTCTGTTAGTTGGGATTAAAATATTTAGTTAAATTGGCGAAGAATCAAAATATTCCATTGATTTGTGATAGAAAAAAGAACCATGATAGATTTAAGTTTTCTTCAACAATTTTCGGGAGGCGATAAAGCAAAAATGTCGAAGTACATTGGCATGTTCCTAAAATCATATCCGTCGGCATTGCAAGCCATTGAGGACAAATTAGCGGCCCAGGATTGGTCCGGATTGAGAACGGCTGCACATAGTTTAAAGCCCCAATTGAATTACATGGGAGCTAAAACGATGCAAGAGTTGGCCAAGGAGATTGAATACTCGGCCGGGGAAGGTAAGGACTTAGAAAAATTGCCCGGAATGGTAAATGATCTGAAGAAGGGGGTTGTTCAGGTTGCTGCATTACTAGAGGCAGAGCTTGCAAAAATGGGTTAAGAAATGAATTTGGCTGAGCAAGTTTTATACGAGGATAATCACCTCATTGTATTGAATAAATTACCCGGGCAGATTGTTCAGGGTGATAAAACAGGCGATACACCTTTGTCGGAATTGGTGAAGGAATTTATTAAAGTGAGGGATCAGAAGCCGGGAAATGTTTTTGTGGGCGTGGTGCATCGGTTAGACAGGCCGGTAAGTGGGGTGGTAGTTTTTGCGAAAACATCTAAGGCCTTGAGTCGAATGAATGAACTGTTTAAGATGCGTGAAACAGAAAAAACGTATTGGGCGGTAGTAAAAAACAAACCGGAGAAAGAATCAGGTACACTGGTTCATTATTTAATGAAGAATGAAAAGCAGAACAAATCCTATGCTTCTGTAACAGAAAAGAAAGGGAGTTTACGATGTGAATTGAATTACCGATTGCTTTCGAAATCAGACAACTATTATCTACTGGAGGTAAAACCACAAACAGGAAGGCATCATCAAATTAGAGTGCAGTTAGCAAGTATGGGATGTACAATTAAAGGAGATTTAAAATATGGTTTTGCAAGGTCTAATCCGGATGGTTCTATACATTTACATGCCCGGGCATTAACGTTTGTTCATCCAATTAAGCAGGAAAGTATTCAGATAGAGGCGGCAGTTCCAAACGAAAAGGTTTGGAAGACATTAGAAGAGAATTGTGCTTAAAAGCTTAAAGTCAAAAAGTTAATAATTATCAACTCGTGTATAGGTTTAAATAAAACCTTGTATTTTTATCGCAATTATTTGTTATGCCTGTTAAAGAAAAAGAATTAGAGAAGGTTTATTTTGGTATTGGAGAAGTAGCCGAAATGTTAAAGGTTAATCCATCCTTAATTCGTTTTTGGGAAAAGCAATTTCCTGGAATCACACCTACCAAGAATAAGAAAGGTGATCGGTTGTTTACCAAAAAGGAGATTGAGAAGCTGAAGGAAATACACAAATTAGTAAAGGATAAGGGGTTTAAATTAGCAGGAGCCAAAAAGCAATTGAGGACCAAGGAGAATTTGGCGGAGGAGCTGGTTGCGGATAAGGAAGTGCTTTCTTCATCAGTACCAGAGGCTATTGCGTTTTTGACCGAAGCCAGGCGAAAATTATTGGAGTTGAAAGAAAGTTTGTAGTGGAGAAGTAAGGCCGGAATAGATGGATGCAATTCGGCAATTTAAAATGTATGGGGAATCGGAAAAGCGATATTCGGCCCATACTATGATAGCCTATTTAAATGATATAGAGCAATTTTTTACCTATTTGAATAATCCGGAAGCTGAAGGGATTGGTCGAATTGAGTTAGACGATATTCGAGATTGGGCGCTTTCGTTAATGGATGATGGTTTAGATGCAAGAAGTGTGAATAGAAAGGTAAGTTCGTTGAGGACCTTTTTTGCTTATTTTCAAAAGATTGGGATTTTGAGGGCGAATCCTTGTAAAGGTTTTAGGAGTTTGAAGACGGACAAAAAATTACCTGAATTTGTAAGTGAGACTTCTGTTGAACAATTGTTTCATGGAATTCGATTTCCGGATGGATGGGAGGGAGAACGAGATAAAATGATTTTAGACATGCTCTACCAAACAGGAATGCGTAGATCGGAATTGATAGGATTGGAAATAAATAGGATTGATTTCCAAAAGGGTGAATTAAAAGTTTTGGGTAAGCGAAACAAAGAACGAATAATTCCAGTTTCAAATAATACGATTGCAATGATGAGGAAGTACCTTGAAAAAACACGAAATAAGTTTAGTGGCACCGAGCCTGAGTATTGGATCGTGGATGATAAGGGGTTTAAAGTTTCTGAAAAATTTGTTTATGATAAGGTAAAGTTCTACCTTCGACTTGTAACTACCAATTCAAAGGTGTCACCACATACGTTAAGGCATACCTTCGCTACTCATTTATTGAATCAAGGAGCCGATATTAATGCAGTGAAGGAGTTATTAGGTCATACAAGTTTGGCAGCTACACAGGTTTACACACATAATACGATTGAGAAATTAAAAAACAGTTATAAATCAGCCCATCCTAGGGCAAAAGAATAAATCAAACCTTTATTAATTATTAAACTTTCAGGAGGATAAAACGATGAACGTTAAAATTCAATCCATTCATTTTGATGCTGATCACAAATTAATTGATTTTGTGCAGGATCGAGTAGGTAAGTTAGGTCATTATTATACCGAAATATTAGGCAGCGAAGTTTATTTGCGACTTGATAAAAGTTCAACCAATGATAATAAAATTGCAGAGATACGTTTGAATGTTCCGGGACAGGAAATGTTTGCAAAAAGACAGTGTAAAACCTTTGAAGAGGCTACTGATGTAGCTGTAGAAGCATTGCGCAATCAAATTAAAAAGCATAAGGAAAAGATTCAAAAAGCCTAATTTTTAAATCTTTTTCAAGGGAGGCGACCAAAGGTCGCCTTTCTTTTTTTTCTTTTTTTTTAATGTTTGTCATAAGTATTAAAAAAAGTTCTATTTTTGCAGCCCGTTTAGAGAAAATAATTTCAAGTCATGCAACCAACTTATAATCCTTCCAATCGTAAGAGAACAAATAAACACGGATTTCGTAAACGTATGTCATCTGCCAATGGACGTAGGGTGTTGGCTGCACGTCGTAAACGTGGTCGTTGGAAACTTACAGTTAGCGACGAAGGTAAATTTCGCAAAAACTAATTAGGTATTTTTTTTTTAGCCTCCCAATTTGGGGGGCTTTTTTTTTAACTTTTCTGTTCTGTTTTATTGTTTAGGAATACTTATTGTTGTCTGCCACTATAAAACAGAATTTTCCTTAGCTACGAATTGGAGAGTAAGGCCATAAATTTTTCGTTTTCCTGACCTTTTCGGTTTTTCCTAAAAATAATTAAGCCCGGTTGGAACTAAATCATTTCAGTTACCAACCGGGCTTATTAAATTTAGTATAACTCTTAATTACAAAGTGATTTTGAAATTTTGAGATTTACCAGTATTGCTTATTTCAATTAAATAAATTCCTGATGAACATTGATTAAATTGAAATGTTTGGAACGGGCTTCCATCAGAAGTAATGAAATATTCTACGATTATTCTTCCGGTTAGATCCATTAGTTTGATTGTGTTTTTACCTTCCGGTAAATTAAATATTCCAAGTTCAGCTTTATTTCCTGTATTAGTTACCAAAATAGGTTTTGATTCGGCTTGGAAGTATACAGGTGCCAGGTGGCTGTATGTAAAGCTGCCGTCTAAATCCGTTTGCTTTAATCGATAATAGGAAGTTCCGGCATATGGATTTTTATCTAAAAGTTGATAGGATTTATTGGAATTTGAATAGACAGATCCTTTTACAATACCTACTTCTTCGTATGAATTACCATCCATCGTTTTTTCAATTGTAAAATAGTCATTGTTAATTTCACTGGCTGTAATCCAATCCAGTTGAACCAGGTTATTTAAAGCTTTAGCAGAAAAGGAAAGTAATTCAATTGGAAGAGGATTAGCTTCGCCTTCGCTGCCTAATGCGAATGGGCTAAAATTTGAAACCGTGGTATAGGTACGGATGGTTCCTGTTTGGGTTGTACCGGAGGTGTTTCCATTTCCAAGGTTTTCCCAATAGGAGCCGTTGTAATGAGCTACTTTTAAGGTGGAAAGATTAGAAACAAATCCGCTGCTGTAGTTTTTCCAATTTAAAGTAACATATACCGATGAGGAACCTGTTGTTCTGGCTAAGTCCCAAAACTCATTGTCGCTAAGATAAATCATAGGGCTTAATGAATAGGCAGGGTCGCTGTAATTGATAGGGTAGGAGAGTGCCGGATTGGTTGGGAAGTATTCGGCTGTAAATACATCGGTTGTTTGGGTAGGAGCTGATATTTCAATCGTTCTGCAAATTGAACCTTTACCAACCGGGAAAACAAAAGCATCGTTACCGGTTTTTCTGCATGGACCATTTATAAAGCTTTCATCAGGAAAGGCAGTTAAGGTAGCTGTTGCATTATCATCAATATTGATCAATTTGGTAGAAGTGGTAACAATTTGACCGGTATTAAAAGTTAAATCACCGGTGATGGTTACCGATTGATCCAGGCTGACTTGCAGACTTGGGCTGGATTTTTCAACATAAAGGTTTAGGATTTGAGCGGGTAATCCTGTACCGGCATTTTGGTTGGAACTTCCTACAAAACCATAACTACTGCCAGTTGCAAAAGTCCTTGTGGTAGTTTGCACATTTCCTGAATTTCCGGATGCGTTAATACCATTGACGTGGGCATATTTTAAGGTGGCCCCTGCATTAACTTTAAAGTTTCCAGTTCCAGAAACGATATCTGTGGCGTCCAATTGAAGGATGGCCGGTGAATTTACATTGAGAGTACCTGTAATTTGGAAACTTGCCGCTGCATTTACATTGTGCCGCAGAACACCGGCATTGGAATTGGCATTGATTTCAATGTTATAATAATTAACGGTACTTGCGCCATTGTTAAAGGTGCCTCGAATTAATTGGGTTGACCCGCTGGTTACCGTACCATAATATTCAATTGTTCCATTTGTAAGTACATAAGGAGTAGAAATACCCGCTAATTCAGGTAAGGTTGTAAAACTTGCTTTTCCAATTCGTAACAAGGAACTTCCCGACATATACAGACCGGCATTTCCGGTTACACCATTGTTTCCGATATCAAAAATGGTACTACCGCTTATTTCCAGGTTATTGTTTATGACAAGGGCAGAACTCACGGTTTTGTATCCTCCGCCTGAACTTGTGCCGGAAATCAAAATGTTGTAATATGTTTTTCCTCCTTTGAGAGTCTGAAGTGTGCTAGAACTGGAACTTGTGCCATTTAATTCAATAACTCCACCGGTTAGCGTATAAGTGCCGGTTAATCTTGGATATTGTGTACTGGCACTAACAGATGATATTTGATACAAACCGGAGGCGGTGTTTAAAGTTCCCATGGTTAAGTTTCCGGTTCCATCAAAAAAGGATGAACTACCACCTTCTAACAAGGTGCCTTTTTTGATTTCCAATGTACCCGGCGTATTAATTACTCGTGAAGAGGTATTGACGGATAAGGTTGAACTATTGCTAGTTAGTTCCACCAATACTTTACCTGTAATGGTTGTTGGCAATCCATCTCCGGTGTATTGGTTGGTAGTTCCAACATAATGGTAAATTGCTCCGGCATTATAAGTTCTGGAATCCAATTGAACATTACCTGATAAGGTGGTTCCACTTCGTATTGCACCGGTAGTTTCTAACGATGAAATTTTGATGGTGCCACCCGATTGAACATCGAATGAGGTGGTAGCAGAAGAAGTTGTTTCAACAAGGTTTAATGCAGTTCCGGATGCATAATTAAAGTCCAATATTCCACCATTTTCTATGGTTAAATTAGATTGGTCAGCAAAGGGCCAGTTGCGATTGATGATTTGAACATAAGCGCCTGATTTTACAAAAAAGCGGTATCTCAACATATCGTTTGTTGCATTAACTGAAAGGTCTACTGTTTGGGTAGTTGTACCTGTGAAGTTGAAACTAGTATTGGTGTATCCTGAAGAATTAGAATTGACCATATAGCTTCCGGAAGCCTTATACAAATTTCCTTTTAAATTAACCGTTGTAGCTACAGCTCCGCTGGAAGTATTTTGAATGTTAAAGAATCCTGAGTTTATGGTCATATTTCCTAAAACGGTTAGTGTTAGGCTATTCCCTGCACTGCTTGAACCATAGGTATGAACTCTTAAATCTCCGGACCCGTTTTTAACTAAATTACCATTAACATTCCAAATAAATGCCCCGGCGCCGCTTTGACCTTGTACGTTTCCGGTTCCACTTACAAGTAAGTCGCCTCCTATAGTCAAGGTATTTGAATTTCCATTGTATAAGGTAATATTGTAACTTGAATTGTTGATAAGATTTAATTCTCCGTGTGTTAGAAATACATCAACATTGGGTGGGAAAATACCTGTCCAGTTGCCCGTAATACTGCTGGATCCCAATTCAATTTTTAATTTTCCAAAGCAAGCATTGTTTCCATTATAACTGGTAGTAGAAATCGGGCAAGTAGTTCCTGAGAAAAAGTATTGACTGTTGTCCCAATCAGTGATATAGAACTGAGAATTTTCACCGAAGACTTCAGATCCATTCCATATTCCGGTAGTAGAATTGTTGGGAAGATAGCTGTCAATTTCAACTGTTGCTCCATTTTCTACTGTAAAAGTGGAGGTGGAACTTCTAAGAAAGGTTGTTGAATAGTAACCTGTTATATACATAGTGCTACCATTTCTAATGATTAAGTTTGAACTGCCAAGCATTTCAAATCTTCCTTCCATGTAGATTTCACCTTTGGTTAATTCAAGGGTAGAACCTGAAGAAAGTACCAATCCGGTGCTTGAGTTTCCGGAGAAAACGATGCCTGATGATGAAGGAAAATCAATTAGGATATTGTTATAGGTACCACCATTGGCAACATCTACATAAGAGCCGCTGCAGATGTATATTTTATTTGGTTTAGTACTTAATGCTTCGGGCGATTCTGTAGCACTGGACCCCGTTACATCCTGCCATGAACCACTAACCATTTTCTGCCAGGGTCTAATTCCTGAAATAGCAGTAGTAGAACCAAAATAAATGGTGCCGGTACTACCTAAACTTGGATTGGTTCTATAATCACCATTGGAAAAGGTAAGCGTTGTTACTGTAAAACTATTGCTATTTCCTGTGGGAGTTAAAGAGCCGCTTGTTGCAGAAAGATAAAAAGGGCCTCCTGCGGCAGTATGTGTTACTGAAAATGTAGAAAGTCCGGATGTAGCATTAACTGAAAGTGGTGAGCCTGTCATTGTGCCGGTCGAAGTCAGCGAGATAGAAGAAGAATAATCTAAGTCTCTGTTTCCATTAATGTCTACAGCTTCAACGGATGGACTTGGTGTCATAGCCGAATTGATAGACACATTGGACGGTTGTTGATAGAAACTCAATTTGGTGGCCGTTACAATTACCCTGTTGCGATTTCCTGTTGTTTCACTTGAAACTGTGCTAAAATTGGTAAATCCGGAAGAGAAGGAGGATGCACTAGTTACATCTGCAGATGTAATACTAAATCCGAATTGAGCATTATCGGTTACCGTGTTATTAAAACTAACTTTAACGGTAATTATTCGGCTGGTTGTATAACTTGGAGATGTAACAGTGCTGCCTGATAAGCCGGAAAATGTTACAGTTGAACCTGAAACAGCTTGTTCAGCAATTTCAGTTGATCCATTGTATAAGGCTATTCTTTTGATAAATGAACTATGGGTTAAATTCAAAGTTACACTTGCCATGGTTGTTCCTTGACCATCTCCATCGTCTACTCCGCCGCCATCTCTAATTCTGAATTGCATTACATCTAAACTAGAGGTTGTTAGGTCGGACTCCTGGTAGCTTAAATAATTGATATTTTGAGGAGTGGTGAAGGCAGTGTTAAAATCTATAGTGGAATTATTGGCATAAGAGCCGGTACCACTAATGGTAAAATCATAAGTGCCTTCGTTAGCATCGTTGTTAGAGATACTAATGGTGGCGGTTTGGGTATTAAGGGTTGTTGGATTATAGGTTACTTCAAATATGAGGGATCCGGCAGGTCCACTAATGGTAGAAGCTGAAGGTTGCAGGCTTACCGTAAATTGGCTCGAACCTGAAATGGAAACCAGAGGACTGCCGGACAAGATAACATTTTGATGCCCTATATTTTTTATTGTAAATTGTCTTGTTAATGAAGAACCCACAGTAACATTGCCAAAGGATGTATGATCAGCAGTTGAAGGAGTATTATCTCCGTCAACGATTTCAGTTGAGTTTCCTTCCACTCGTATTTCCGGTGTTTGAATGGTTTGAGTATTTCCGGTAGCTGTTCCACTTTCAATTCCATCGGTCGTTACATTGCTTGCAGCGCTAATTGCAATGGCTATGGTGCGATTGTCGACAGCTGAATTCGAAACATCTGCTATTAATAAGTAATTCGAAGTGCTTGAAATATTTTCTGAAAGTCCGGTAAAGCTTATTGGATTGGCAAGTGTTGCCACTGTTCCTAATATGGCATCTCCACCATTGTATGTTCCACTGTTGTCAGCGTCTTTTACTAATCTAAAGTTGCTAATATCGCTTGATGTAGCAGTACCGGAGGTTGCAAGGGATACGCCTGTAAATGTAACTGCAGCTGACGGGGTTAAGGAAAATCCAAACAGTACATTATTGGTGGTGTTATTTAAGATTGCTCCTGCGGCAGGGGAGCCTGTATTGGCAATAGAAACTGTTGCAGCATTAGAAACTAATACATTTCCGGTAAATGTAAAATCATTAATACTTAACGTGGTTGTTGTGGCAGCCAATCCATAAGCATAATAGCGGAAAGTAATTGCAGAAGTAATATTTTGGTATGCAGATCCGGAAAGGGAAATAGTTGCTCCTGTAGTACTAGCGGAACCAATGTTTGAAGAGTATCCATCCAGGCTTGATCTCAAGGCAACTGTCGATGAACCTGATGAAACCTGACCAGTATAGGTAAAGCTTGTAAAATCAATTTCATAGCCTGAAACCGGCGTTAAAGTAAATTCAAAATATTTGGTTAAATCGATAGTTCCAGAAGTGCTCCAGTTGGTGGCATTATACCTGTCATTGGCACTATTGCCATTAATACCGGCACTCCTTCCGATTCCTGAAACTACTAAATTGGCATCATAAGAATCTCCGGATGTCCATGGGTTGGAAAGTCCCGGATTAGTTCCGGTAATTGGATTAGTCCAAATGGTAACCGGCACCAGTACAACCGTTAATGTACCATTAACCAGGGTTAAATTGTAATTGGTTGCTGAACCTCCTGTCAAGGTAATAGGATAATTTCCGGCCACAGAGCTCGTGGTTGCCGTGGTAGAAGCAGTTGGTGCAGTAATGGATGCTACCGTTTCTGAATTAACAAATCCACTGTATGTTATTGTCAAGGTAGGATTTGTACTACCTTGGTTTTTAGTAAGGTTATCCGCCGTGCAGGTCAGCGATACTTTAGTAATATCGGCAGACAATCCTACCGGCGCTGTTAATGAATAATTGGATGCATCGGCACCACTTAAGGTGGTATTATAACTTACACTGATTCCGGTTCCTGCATTGGCTTGGGCGAAGGTTCCTGCTCCGGAAGCATTAACCACGTCTCCACTGATAACCCCAACTAATGTGCCACCTGTAATAGTAGCTGCAGTTGATCCATTATAAGCTCTTGAATTGGCAGATGCTCCGGTGAGTGTTAAACTTGCAACTGTAATATTTCCTGTTAAACCACTTGGTTGGGAAAGTGTATATTTTCCTGCATCTGCACCGGTAAGGGTAAACCCTGTTGCTGTTATTGGTTTAGAAGTTCCAACTGTTTTTGTAGCAAAAGAATAGGAGGGAGTTCCACTAAGATTCACCACATCGGATCCTACGATTCCTACCAGACTTGGAGAGCCGGAAACACTTGCTGTTAGCGCTGCGTCGTATGTTTTATTGGACCCTGTTAATCCGGAAATGGTTAAGTTTTTAGGATTAACGGTTAAGGTTTGAGTTTGATTGCTTGCAGCATTCCAATCCGAATTTCCAGATTGCGATGCTGTAATGGTGGTGGTTCCCGGTCCAACAATGGTTACTGTACTTCCGGATATGGTTGCCACCCCTGTATTTGAACTGGAATAAGTTACTCCCAATCCTGAACTTGCACTTGCAGTTAAAGAATAAGAACTTGCCCCATAGGTTTGTGTGCTTGTTGAACTTAAACCGGTTATTGTTTGGTTTCCGGGGTTGATGGTAAAGTTGAGTGTTGCCGCAGCGCTGGTTCCGGAACCATTGGTTGCTGTTACCGTTACGGAAGAGGATCCGGCTGATGTCGGGGTTCCTGAAATTACCCCGCTTCCGGTATTTAAACTTAATCCTGCAGGTAAGCTACCACTGGCAATTGCATAACTGGTTGGACTATTCGTAGCTGATATAGTATAGCTGAAAGCTGTTCCTACAGTTCCGGTTGGAGATCCACCGCTTACAACAGGTAAGGTTGGCGTTATTATAGTTTGAGTTCCTCCGGCTGAACTGGAGCCGGTAACAGAACCGGAAGCAATAGTTACATTTGAATTGGTGATGGCATTTATGGAAATCGTATTACCACCGCCTGAAGATCCGGATGCAATATCTCCAGTGATAAACAGGTAACCTGTGGTTCCACCACTTATGCTTTGACTTGAAAAGCTTGGAAAGGTTTTGGAGCCCGCACTTCCGGGACTTGTTAAGGTGCTTAGGGTTGCATCACCTCCGTCCAAGGTGGCATCGGTAGAATACCGAACTTTAAGGTTGACTAAATCTGCAGCATCATAACCACCTGAGGTAGTGCAGGTTAGGCCTGTTAAATTGGCTGCTGCACCTGTTATGCTCAATTGAAATTTTAGTAAAACATTGTTGGTAGAATTTTCAAGGATATTTCCCGACCCGATTTGTGTGCCATTGTCAGCTATGGTTACCGTAGTTGCATTCGCAGTTGATCCATTTCCTGAAGATTCGGTGGCGTAATTATAGGCTTTGTCATAAGTGTACACCTTGTAATAATAGGTTGTTCCCGGATTAAGGCCGGAATTGGTAAACGAAGTACCGGTACCAAGATAAACAACCGTTCCTGTTAAACCACCTGTTCCATTGGTATAGGTATTCCCACTTGCATAAATTCCATTGGTATTGGGGTCATTGTCTGCATTTGGAGAACTGCTGTATCTCACAACCATATAACCGCCATTGTCTACACCACCTGACGCGGCAGTCCAGGAAATATCCAACGCTGTTGTAGGATTGCTTGAATTCTGCGCTACTGTAACTGTTCCTGCCGAGTTTGGTGCAGCATTATCAACAGCTCCTGTGTACATAGTAAAATCATCAAAGAACATATCGCCCCCGCTTCCAAATTTTCTGGTTAAGAAAACACCGGCTATCACCGTATAACTATTGGCAGTTCTGGTATAGGTGACCTTTTCCCAGGTTGATGCGGAAGCTGGAACAGAATAAGAACCTGATAGATTTTCTGTCCCTGAAGTACCATTGCCCACTCCTCTTTGTTCATCCTGGGCATTGGTAGTGTTTGAAACCAATCTATAAAATTGAAAGGTCACTTGTTGGGAAGTAATACTGGAAGTAATTAATGGAGTCCAAACTCTTCGACCGGTTGTAGAACTATTATTTACTTTTAAAGATTTACTGCCACTCCTAACGGTAGTTGTCTCATAAGAAATGGTTGTTGTGGAATTGTTCTTCGTCCAGGTGTTGGCCACTGCAGAAGTATTTGCATTGGTATTATCCACTGTAGCCGAACCTTCCAAGCCTCCATCTAAACCAAGGAGGTTTTGAGCGTTTGAATTACTGATTGTTGCGCCTACTAGTAGTGTTAAGCAACAAATGGTTTTTGAAATGTTTGGGTAGAACATAGGATTGTTTTATTTTTCAATCCAATTACAGTATTGAAAGCTTTCTAACTCTCAAATCCATCAACAAATACCAATTCCAACATGTAGAAACCCCCAAATACCTGAAATTAAATTGAACAATGCAAAAATATAGGATTAACAAGGATTTAAGGTTAATTTAAGGTTAATTGTTATAAACAATCGATGAACAACCGTGTTGCAATTTGCTCCAGTAAGATTATGAGATAAATAGTTGGATTTTAGTTGTTTAAGAACAGGAAGTCAAAATTTTGGGAGCGAAAGCTAGAACTTTTCTTAAAAAATCAGAATATTCTTGGCTTGTCCATGTTATCTAAAGGCTTTGGAGAAAACGTATAAGACTCAACAGGGATGCTGGAAAAGTCAACCAAGTTGAATATTTGGTTCTTTAATACGCTTTATGCGGGCCCCCTCCGCCTGATTTTTATATTGCTAAACCCATTGCAGCTTGCATGGCGTTCGGGTCACGCTTTCGGCTGTAGTCCTCGGCCCACTTGGCTAGCGCCGCGCGGTCCTGTGGGCTACTTGCCTCTATCGTTGCCCGATGTGCTACCCATTCATTTGTAACAATGTTATTTGAGGAATGGTATAAACTTAGTTTGAAAATAACAGATTTTCAATTGGTATTTTAACCTAGATTACGCCTTCGAAATGCATAAACGAGTTAAGAATTTGTAAATCAATTTGTTTGTCCAAATTGATAATACCAATAGTAAATCTGTAATAGTCCAATTATGCTTCGCATTAATTTGCCTAAACACCTTTTGCATCGGCATTTACCACTGTAATTTTCAAACTAGTTTTTGGACTATTTTTCAAATAACATTGGTATAACAACTTCTTCCCGAAATGCTTCGTGAGGGGTAAACCCAACTAAATCAAGTAGTTCGGATTTGAAATCCTACTATTGATTAAATTGGGTTTAATGAGAAATTGTTCTCAAACCTCAGTATTTGAAGTTGTTACAATCCGGATTTGAATTCAATCGATTTTGGATGTAAGGTAAACTATCCAAGAGATTTCAGAATTCTATCCAAGTCGGAAGGGGTATCAATGCTAGGCGAGCTATATTTCGAAATTCCAACTTTAATTTTATAACCCCAGTAAAGCCACCTTAATTGTTCCAGATTTTCTTTTTTATCCAAATAACTTTCTTCGAGATGTGGAAGTCGAACCAATACGTCTGGTTTAAAGCCATAAATGCCAATATGTTTAAAGAAGGCAATATTCTTTTCATGTAAATCTCTGGAGAATGGAATTGCAGATCGTGAAAAGTACAAGGCATTGCTTGCAAAATCCATTACTACTTTTACATAATTTGGATTTTCGACTTGCTCATTTTCTTCCATTTCATGAGCCAAAGTAGCAATATCGGAACCTGATTTTAATAGACTTGCCAATTCGGAGATCTGAGCAGGGTTTATAAAAGGTTCATCACCTTGAATATTAATGACTGCATCAAATCCCCGGTAAGTATTGACCACTTCGGCACATCTGGATGTTCCGTTTTCATGGTGCAATCCGGTCATAATTGCTAATCCACCTTGTTGGTTTACATGGTCAAATATTCGAATGTCATCCGTTGCTACAATTACTTCGGTTAAATCATTACATTTTTTGCATTGTTCGTAAACCCGCATAACCATTGTTTTTCCTTGAATTTCTATCAAGGGTTTGCCCGGAAATCGGGTGCTTGCGTATCTGGCAGGGATTATTCCTAATATTTTCATTCCTACGACTTTGCGAATTTTCGCTTAACAAAAAATTTTTATTAATTTAACAACCTTTTTGATGGAATCCTGTTATATTTGTTGAACTGATTTCCACACTTTTTATTTAAAAATCCCATGAAAAAAAGATTACTCGCAATAGTAGTAATTTTATTCGCTGGTTGGGGCCTTTACCAAAATCCCGCCATATCAGGTAATGAAAATCCCGGTTCTCCGGAAGAATTAAGAATTTTAACCTGGAATATTTTTATGCGCCCCCGTCTTTTATTCAAGGATGGTCAGTTGGAAAGAGCAAAAGCAATTGTTGAACAATTGAGAGATAAAACCTATGATGTAATTGTTTTTCAGGAAGCAATAGACAAAAAAGCCAGAGCCATTATCTGGGAAGGTTTGAAAGAGCTGTTTCCCTACCAGGTAGATCCGGGAAAAGGTGCTTTTTTGAAAACCAATGGCGGAGTTTGGATATTAAGTAAACATGAAATTAAAAAGCAAAAACGTATTATTTTCAAAGGATGTGTCGGAACCGATTGTTTCTGTAAAAAGGGTGCCTTGTTAGTAGAGGTAAATAAAAATAATAAGCGATTTCAAGTAATTGGTACTCACCTACAATCGGAAGTTAGGAATAAGCAATATAAAATTAACCGTGTTGACCAATACAATGAAATCAATGAATATTTATTAAAACCAAACTTTGAAGAAGGTGTTCCACAATTGGTTGTTGGAGATTTAAATACACCGGATAATGTTTCCGAAGAATATAGAACCATGCTTACCAGTCTGGAAAGTCAAGATGCGGAAAAAAACAGCGGAGAATGGGAGGATGGAGCTTCCTGGGGTGCTTGGACCAACGATATGTTTGATGATTGCCAAGATAGAAAAGCAGAAGTATTGGATTATATCCTTTTTAAATCCAATGGACATAAACATAGTAGATTTCAAAAATCTATACGAAAATTCAGACAACTTTGGAACGGTCGTAATAAAGACCTTAGTGACCATTATGCTGTGGAAGCAGTATTAAATTGGTAATTGCTTCCGGACTTCTTTAAATAGTCAAGTCTTTTTTGCCCTAATTCAGGGACCCTTTACTATAGTAGATTCCTTGGTTTTATTCAGAAAATGCAGTTTATTGAAGGTTTGAATATGTCCTGCATGCAGCCGGACGAATAGATACCATGACAGGTTGGGTTTTTAACAAAACTTGGAGGTGGCGCCTCGGGCAACGATAGAGGCAAGTAGCTCCAAGGCAACGCAGCGTTTAGCGGAGTTGGCTTGGACTACAGCCGAAAGCGTGACCCGAAGCCCTTGCAAGTTCTATTGAGGTTTGCAAAAAGCTAGTTGGGCGGAGGGGGCCCGCATACTTAGAATTAAAAAGAGTCCATAAGTTAAGACGGAATTTTGCAGAAGCCCCTACTTACTTAATGAAAAAAGATCGAATAACAGAAGCGGTTCTCCAAACATCTTCAAAACGATTATACAAAGGTACAGGAGATAGTCTGATTACATCAGGTTCGCGCCAATCGGGCATAATGCCTTCCGAAACCAGTTTTTCGAATAGCTTTTTCCCATCTTTTCTTACTCGTATGGATAATTGACAGCCTCTTTCATTAGGATTGGAGGGGGTAAGAATTTCGATGATTTCTTCACCCAATTCTCGATTAATTTCGACCAATAAAAACTCCAAATATCCTGTCAATAAAATACTCTTTTCTCTCAAAGCCTTCATGCCTACTTCTTGAAAAAGTTCCAATGAAGCGCGATGTGCTACCATATTAAATACGGGAGCATTACTCAGTTGCCAACCCTCAGCACCCTCGGCCGGATGAAACTCTTTTCCCATCAAAAACCTTGTTTCGGCATTGTTACCCCACCAACCATGAAATCGGTTAAGTCCGGTTCCATCACCATACTTTTCATGAACAAAAATTCCTGCTACGCCACCTGGGCCTGAGTTTAGATATTTATAACTGCACCAACAGGCAAAATCAACATTCCATTCATGAAGTTCCAATGGAACATTTCCCATGGCATGCGCCAAATCAAATCCGGCTATTGCCCCAACAGCATGTGCCGCTTTGGTTATTTCCTTGAGTTCAAAAAACTGTCCGGAATAATAATTCACTCCGCCCAGCATAACAAGAGCTAATTCATCACCTACCTCCTTAATTTTGTTTAAAATGGATGTAGTTGAAATTTTAGCATTATCATCGGCATATAATTCAACTAAACATTCTTCCGGATTTAACCCGTGGAATTTTACCTGGCTCTCTAACGCATAACGATCTGACGGAAAAGCTGTAGATTCAAAAATTATTTTATTTCTTTTTCCATCGGGTCGGTAAAAGCTTACCAATAGTAAATGTAAATTTACCGTTAGGTTATTCATCGCTACCACCTCTTTCTCATGCGCTCCTACTAATTGTGCTAATCGACTCGAAAACCAATCGTGGTATGAAAACCAAGGATTTTTGGCATTAAAATGACCTTCAACGCCCCACTTAGCCCAATCCTCCAATTCTTGTTTAAAATAGTCAGCGGTTGATTTGGGTTGTAATCCCAAAGAATTTCCGCACAAATAAACTAGTTCCTTCCCTTGATGAGTAGGAATATGAAACTTTTCTCTATAGGTTTTTAAATGGTCAGTAGAATCAAGTTCTTTAGCAAAAGAAAGGCTATTTTCAAACATTACTTATCTCTTAACAACAATACAAATCCTTTAAAAGGTCCCTGAGGTGTGGTGGTAGGAGTTAATACCCAGAAATACGTTCCTTCTAATTGTTTACCACCATTCCAATCGTTTTTATAATTATCCGATTCAAAAACTTTAATTCCCCAACGGTCATAAACCACCAGTTTATTGTTCTCAAAATATTCGGCGAAATTGAAAATAAGGTAGTCATTGATTCCGTCTCCATTTGGAGTCATTACATTGGTAACTTCAATATCACAAGGAATGAACTCAATTTGGATGGTATCTTCTGCTGAATTACCACAACCATCAAGCACCTTCATAATGAATTGTAAAGTATCAGAAGTTGAATTCGTGTAATTTAAGGTATTGGAACTTACGATAGAGTCTGAGCCAAGCCACCAGGATGGAACGTAATTGCCTGCTCCACCCGCAAAAGTACTTGTTAAATAAATGGTATCATTGGTGCAAATAGCAGTGTCATTGCTTGAACTTATTGAAATGGCAGGATAAATAGGTACGGTTAATAATAAACTATCTGTGGCTTGTGTTCCGCATGCACCTTTGGCTTTAAACACAATATAGGTAGTGGTATCAATTCCACCTACCAGGCAATAAATACTATCATTGCTACCAGGATTGATAGGCCAGTCGTAAGTGAATGGTCCTACGCCGCTTACAATTTGAGCTTCCAAACGAATAGAATCTCCCGGACAAACCACAGCCGTGTCTTGAAGTGAAATAACAATTGGAGGAGGGGGCGTAATATTGATTACGGTGGTGGCTTGTACCGGTGTTGAATGACATTGGTCTGTTACAAAAACATCAATCTGTGAGGCAGTAGAGATGGTTGCAATCACTGAACTTCCATTGGATGGTACTGGAATAGAGCTATTGGTGCCTGCCCAATTGTAGTTGTAGGAAGGTGAGCCATTGGTAACAACCGCATTTAAATGAAGGGTATCGCCTGAACAATTAACTGTTTGCCCACCCGAAATACTTACAATTGGGGGTGGGGGAATGGTAATGGATACAGAAATAGTATCTGAATTGGTGGTTCGATTGCATTCAAATACACTAACATAATATTCATCAGAAACGAGTTGACTGGCAGTAATGGAAGCAATGGAATCTACAACAAAATCCTGGGAACCATTACTCCAGGTATAGTCAAAAGTTCCTGGGTAATTTACATTGGCACCGATTAGCAAAGGAGTTTGGAAAGGGCAAGACAATGAAGTGTCGGAACCGATCAAAGAAATTACCGGTGGAGGTGGTGTTAAAAATGAAATTAAGATACTATCTGACAAACTAACTCCACACTGGTCGAGGATGCTGACCGAAATATACTGGGTGGTATCGATAAAGTAAAATGGAAATTGGGAAATATCACCATTGTTCCATAGATAGGTAATTGGTCCTAGTCCTCCGGCAGCTCCAGCATCCGGAATAACAAAATCGGTATTGCAATACAAGGTATCACTTAATAAGCCGGATTGCAGATTCAAACTCAATGGTGGAAGAAGTTGGAAAGCAATATACACCGTATCTATTCCGGAGGTATTGCCACAAAAGTCGGTAATGGTTACGGTTGTAAAAGTGTCTTGGGTGGAGTGTAACCAAATGGTATCATTGGTTTCTCCGGTTGCCCACACATAACTAAATGGTGGATTTCCATTTTGGGGTGTAACAGTAACAAAGAAGCTATCTGTATTACATTGTACAATAAAGGTATCGGGGGCAGAAGTAATTAATATGGTATCAACAATATAGATGATACCCTGACGAATGATGGTATTTCCGCACTCAGTAACAAATGAAACGGTTGTAATTAAGGTATCAGTTCCTTCATAAACATTGTCCTGAATGGTATTAATTGGAATAATAATAGTATCAACTCCGATAGGGAAAATAATGGTATCCGGAAAGGCATCATAATCTATTCCTGCAATGGCGTTTCCGGAAATCACCATAGAAATGGTATCAACAACGGTGGTATCAACTCTGGTAAAAATAAATCCTGCACCTGTACAACCTTCCGAAACAACGCTATCACCTGATAAGGTTTGGGTTGTAATGTTTACTCCGCGGGAACTAAAACTTTCAGCTTCTAAAAATACACCAGAATCAAAGCCGGCATCTACCACATCGCTTATTGCCATTTTAATGTGAAAGGTATCACCGCAAATTACATTGGCAGAAGCTACTAACACCACGGTAAAGCCATCAAACTGAATCCAGTTCTCACCGGAGGCATCATTATCTACAAAATACTGGCTATTAACCATTCCGCCGGGAGTACAGGTTGCCGCATTTCCATTGGCTCCAATATTGCCATTGTTAACAGTACCAATAGAAACAGGCATAGTCGAATTCGGAATAAGAGCAATATTAATTGCATTGTTTGAATATGGACCTGAAATTCCCGGACCACTTAAAAAGAATCCAAATACATCGTTGAATTGGGAACATACATATTCATTGTATTCTTCAGAAGCAAAAATGTAACGAAACGAAACAGAATCCGAACTTGGTACAAAATCAAATTCTAAGATGGTGGCATCATCTGTTGCATTGGTAGTCAGCATATCTAAATCGGGGTCTCCTAGCAAGGAACCCGATGAACCTTCACCTCCTTGATCATTTGGACCAACTGCACCTGCAATATCTCCGGTTTTTAAAATTACTCCGGCACTCATCCCTAAATTGGTTCCTGTAGCTGTAAATCTTCCAATAGTATTAGTACCTCCGCTGTATGTAATATTGAAAGCATTAACACCATTGCCCATCAAAACCGAATTCACTAATTGTTGGGGAGTTAGGGTATTGTCAACTACCAATTGGCTCTTTCCAACGAAAGTTAAACTCAGAAACAGCAATACTCCGAGTAATTTTTTTATCATGTATTTGGACTTTTTGAAGAATTTGCAAACCTAAATAAAATTCTTTTAAAACTTTATTGAATGTCTTAGAACAAAAAATGTATCTTCGCCGCCCGAAATTGTATTGTGAAAAATGGCTTTAATTAGTAAAATCAGGGAAAAATCCACTTTATTGCTTATCACTATTGGAGGAGCGTTGGTGCTTTTCGTAGTAAGCGATTTATTTGATAACCGTAATTCATTCCTTAGCAGAGGTCGCCTCATGATTGGTGAAATCGATGGTCAGGAAATTGATGGAAGAGAGTATGAAGGTAAAGTGAACCAAATGGTTGAGAATTATAAAATGAATACTCAACAAAAAAACTTGGACGAAAACACACAGGAAATGATTCGTAACCAGGTTTGGGAACAATCCATCCGTGATATCGTTCTTGGACAGGAAATGGACGAACTTGGCGTTACCGTTTCTTCGGAAGAATTGTATGACATGGTTCAAGGCGAAAATCCTGATCCTACTGTGGTTTCCAGTTTTACTGATCCTCAAACCGGTAAATTTGATCCAACTAGGGTTGCTACTTACCTTAAACGTATGGATGAGGATGAAACCGGAAGCATGCGCGACCAATGGATTAAATTCGAAGAAGGATTAAAAACCGACAAACGTGTTCGCAAATACAACACCCTAATTGGAAAAGGTATTTTTGTTAACAGCAAACAAGCCAAAGCAGACTATTTGGCTAAAAACAAAAAGTTCGATGCCTTAGTTGTAGGTAAAAGATACAGTGCGGTGGTAGATTCTACCATTACTGTTACGGATGAAGAATTGAATAAATATTACGAGGACAATAAATATAAATACAAACAAAAAGAAGAAAATCGTAAAATTGAATACGTGGTATTTGATATACGTCCAAGCACCGAAGACTTAAACAAAGCCTACGAAGAAATTGCCAAAATCAAGGAAGAGTTTAAAACAACCGATAACGATACTTCCCTGATCAATTTCTATTCTGACAATAAATACCAAGAGAATTTACTTGGTGCCGGAGCATTTTTACCCGGTTTCGATAGCCTGTTAAGCGCTCCTGTTGGTGCCATTGCCGGACCCGTTTCCGACAATGAAACATTGAAACTTGCTAAAGTTATTGCTATTAAAAACGATGCGGATTCTGTAAAAGCACGCCACATTCTATTAAAAGTTGAAAATGGTCAATCACTTGAAAAAGTTAAAAGTCAAGCAGATAGTTTGAAGAAAATGATTCAATCAGGAGCTAGTTTTGAAAGTCTTGCCTCTTCTATCTCTAAAGATCCGGGCTCGGCTATTAAAGGTGGAGACCTAGGTTGGTTCAAAAAAGGTACCATGGTTAAACCATTTAACGATGCTTGTTTTAATGGTAAAGTGGGCGATATGCCGGTTGTTGTTACCCAATTTGGTGTGCATTTAATTGAAATTACCGGTCGTGGTAAAGAAACCTTGAAGCGCAACATCGGTATCATTTCTAAGAAAATTGAGCCAAGCAATAAAACGTATCAAGCCACCTTTGCTAAAGCGGATGAGTTTGCTGCCAAATCTAGCAATGAAGCTCAATTTGATGCTTCTGTAAAGGCTGCCAATTTAGTTCCAAGAGAGAGTGATTTGCGTGAAAATCAAACTAATATTCCCGGTGTAGAAAACGCCAGAGAAATTATTGGTTGGGCTTACAACCATGAGAAAGGAGAAGTTTCCAAAGTATTTGAATTGGGCAAACGTTTCGTAATTGCCAAGGTGAAAGAAGTAACTCCTAAAGGCTTCAAGCCAATGGAACAAGTGAAGGAAGACATTACCATGAATGTAAGAAAGGATAAAAAAGCGGAAGGATTTGTGAAAGAGTTGGAAGGAGCCCTGAAAGGTGTTTCTGATATTACTGCACTTGCCGGTAAAATTCAATCACCTATCGATTCAGTTCGTGCGCTTGTATTTAGCTCGTTCCAAATTTCTCCAAATCTTGGACGTGAGCCTGAACTTGTTGGCGTTATTACCAGTACGTCTAAGGCTGGTTTTACTAAGCCGGTGGTGAGTTCGCAAGGAGTTTGGGTTAGTTATGTTACTAAGATTGAAGAAGCGCCGGCTACCAAAGATTTCGTTGCCAATGCCACACAATTGAAACAAATGTATTCACAACGTTCTCAGTTTGAGCCGTATGAAGCTTTAAAAGAGAAAGCCAATATCGTTGATAATCGCTTAAAAAGCGCCTACAGCGGACAATAAGCCTAGCAAATTATTTAAAAGCCGGTTTTTTAGCCGGCTTTTTTTTGTCCAAAATTTTCCGATTTTCCCGGTTATTCCAGGTTTCTAGTGAGGTTTTATTTACTCCAATGCTATTTTGGGGTAGAATTTATGGGTGATTTTTGGGGCGGGTCCCATTCGCAAATAAGGAACGTTTCATACAAATTTTGGCTAGGCTCATGGTCGGGCTATTCGTTGCAAGTCCTCGTCGCCCTAGGCTAGCGCCGTCGGTCTCCTGTGGGCTTTCCACTGCTATCCCTACCCGGACGCAACCTCCAACTTTTATTTGGAAACCTAACTAAGTTGTTTCCTAAATGAATTTGAAGTGTATACTTGTCAACTTTTTATCATGAAATGTAGCCACCTCCTTCTTTTTTCTATTTTGTTAGCCTTCACTACCGGGGTTCAGAGTCAAACCTTAGTTGTAGGTAATTATACCGACGCCAAGCCGGATACAGGAATTTTTTTATTTTCCTTTCAACCTCAATCGGGTGAATTAAAAAAGCTTGGTTTTGGATTGGATTTGGTTAATCCAAGTTTTTTATGTGTGGATTCAAAGGCCAGACTAATTTATGCATGTACTGAAACAAAATTGCCTCAACCCGGATCTGTTTCTGTATTTAACTACCACTCGGAGAACTTTTCCCTTTCATTATTAAATAAAATTGGAAGTGGAGGTGAAAATCCGGTGTTTGTTACAACCATAAAATCCAAGTTGGTGGTGTGTAATTATTCGGAAGGTTCAGTTTCTGTTATGGATTTGAATAAGGATTTTACTTTGAATAAGCTAGTGCAAAGAATTGATTTACAAGGCAAAAGTGTAGTTGCTGAAAGACAAGAAAAGGCTCATCCCCATTCTGCTTATTTTCATGAAGCGAGTGGTCTGGTTTTTATTCCTGACTTAGGTTCTGATTTAATTCGTGTCTTTGAATTTCAAGAACAGCAGCAGGAGGTTTTAAGGGAAAGGTCCGATTTAACTATTTCGGTAAATCCGGGTGGCGGTCCAAGGCATATGGCATTTCATCCCAATGGAAATTGGATGTATGTGGTGGAGGAACTCTCCGGAATGGTTCAGGTTTTGGAATGGGATCGAAGTAACAAATTTAAGCCCTTGCAGCGCATTTCATCCTATCAAATTCCTCTCAAGCAATACAGCGGTGCTGATATCCACCTTTCACCGGATGGTAGGTTTGTTTATGTATCAAACCGTATAGAAAATTCCTTAGCTATCTTTGAAATAAATGAAAACAATGGATTATTAAATCTGCTAGGTCATCAATCAACCCAAGGCGAAGTGCCCCGAAATTTTACCATTGACCCAAGCGGTAATTGGTTAATTGTGGCTAATCAACAATCCAATACCTTGGTAGTATTCAAGCGAGATATGCAGGGTGGAGGGCTAAAACAGGTTGGAAATCCGATTTCAGTTAAACATCCCAGTTGTTTGCAATGGATGTTGAATTAAGAATTAAATGAATCTACTACATCCACAATGGAAGGGTAGGAGATAGGTCTATAGGGCTGAAATCCGGAAATCGGTATCCAAACAGCGTCTTCTATATCTTCCTCCGTTTGCAAGGTAGGAATTTGAAAATCCGGGATTTTCATTTCAAACCAATGTGATAATTTCAGAATTCTTTTTCCTTTCATCCAATAGGTATGGTAGCTTGGAGCTATCGCACGGTTAATTTTTAAATCAGTTAAACCGCATTCTTCCCATACTTCCCTAAGGGCAGCCTGTTCAGGTTTTTCGCCTTTATCAATTTTGCCTTTGGGTAAATCCCAAAACCCTCTTCTAAACATTAATAAGAATTCCCGGTGGGGATTAAATACAATTCCTCCGGCAGCTTCTATTAATTTGGATTCTTCCAGAATAATGTCAATAACTTTTGAGTAATCCATTTTTGTAAATACAGGGGTTGAAATTCCACCTTCTTCGATAGATTTTACCCATTCAAGTACATTTGTATTGTTAAAACTATCCAGATTTGCATTGGTTTGGATAGGGATATTGTTCACATAAATTTTCACTTGAAGAAATTTAAATTAGGTTTGCAGTCCATGAGTAATTCTAACCGAGATACCGCCGCTAAAGTAGCACAATTCCTATTGCAGGCTCAAGCCGTTAAACTACAACCGAATTCACCTTTTACCTGGGCATCGGGATGGAAATCCCCAATTTATTGCGATAATCGGGTAACTCTGTCCTATCCCAATATCCGCACCTATATTCGTCAAATGCTTGCTAAGTCTATAGTTGATAAATTTGGAAAGCCTGATGTAATTGCCGGGGTAGCTACCGGTGCAATAGCTCAAGGTGCTCTTGTTGCTGAGGAGTTAGGTTTGCCTTTCGTATATGTTCGTTCTGCTCCGAAAGATCATGGATTATCCAATTTAATTGAGGGTAGGCTGGAGAAAGGACAATCGGTGGTAGTTGTGGAAGATTTAATTTCAACCGGTGGCAGCAGTTTGAAGGCTGTGGATGCTATTCGAAATGCCGGTGCCGATGTAAAAGGCATGGTAGCAATTTTTACCTATGGCTTTCCAATAGCCACAGAGGCTTTTAAAAAGAATAAATGCAGTTTGGTTACTTTGTGTGACTACGATCAAATGATTAAAACTGCTTTGGATTCCAATCTTATTTTGGAAAAGGATTTAGCTGCCCTAAAACAATGGCGTGAAAACCCAAGTGAATGGGCCCAATAGTGAAAAGCTTCACTTCATGAGTAAAAAAAATGGAACGAATTCCGCTTCTGCCGCCTCCGAAAGATGGATTGCACTTGGAGTGTTTTTATTTCTGTTTATTATTGGTATTGCCAAGCAATTAAATTTTCCTGCATCAGACTTAGGTCGTCATATAAAAAATGGAGAATTAGTTTTTGATTTTCCTTCCTTACTCTCAACGAATTTCTACAGTTACACCCTTCCCGATTATCCATTTGTTAATCACCATTGGCTTGGTGGCTACCTCTTTTTTCTTGCTCAAAAGTTTACCGGATTTACAGGCCTTCATGTGTTTTATTTAGGAACCATGTTGGCAGCGATGTTTCTATTAATGGAGGATTTTTTATCTAAATTGAATTGGAAGTTAAGTCTTGGATTGTGTATGGTTTTGATGCCATTCTTAATTTTTAGGAAGGAAATTAGACCGGAAGGATTTAGCTATTTGTTTTTTATGCTGTGGTTTGTGGTGATGAACAAGTGGAAGGAAAAGCCGAAACAGTTGATTCTGTTTGCATTTGTATTGCAATTAATTTGGGTAAATACCCATATCTTTTTCTTTTTGGCACCAATGCTTACCTTTTTCCATTTGATTAAAGAATGGCTTGGTGATAAAAAGCAGCTTAGGTTATACCTGATAGTTCTTATGGTGCAGGCCGTGGCTTGTTTGATTAATCCCAATTTATTGAAAGGCGCGTGGTCTCCATTTGCTATTTTTCAGGAGTACGGATACATGGTTTCGGAGAATCAGTCGGTTTTCTTTATGCAGAATCGGACAGGATGGATGAGGTATTTGCATGTGGAGGTTTTGGGTTTGGCATATTTTGCTGGACTGTTATGGGTTATTCGCAAGAACCAGTGGAAGGCAATTTTACCTGAACTGCTATTGGGATTGGTTGGAGTGGCATATGGGTTATTAGCTATTCGAGGAATAACCTTAATGGGAATCTTATGCGGTATAGCAATGGCATCCGTACTTTCCAAATGGTTTGAAAGTTTATTGTTGGCTCAAAAGAAGTCTATTGGCGTTTTCAGCTTGGTGCTAACCGTGTTTTTGGGCTTGGTAGGTTTAGGCACCAAGTCCTATGCTTTTTCCTATCTGGATTGGAACAATGGGTTGGGATTAATTAAGGGAAGTAATCAGGCAGGCGAGTTTTTTAATAAGTCCGGAATTAAAGGACCGATATTTAATAATTATGACATTGGAAGTTACTTGATTTACCACCATTTTCCACGCGAGCGAGTATTTACGGATAACAGACCAGAGGCCTACAGTAGCGATTTTTTCGAAAACACTTATAATCCTTGCATGAAAAACGAGGCTGACTGGAAAAAAGCCTTGAAAAAGTATGATTTCAATTGTATCTACTTTTACAGACACGATAACACGGAGTTTGGTCAACCTTTCTTAATTAGACGCATTGATGATCCGGAATGGATTCCGGTTTTTGTTGATGATTTTAATATTATTCTTTTGCGTAATACTGCTGCTAATACCGGCATTTTAAACCAGTTTGCATTAGATAAATCCATGTTTAGAAGTGTTCCGGGAAATTAAAATGGCTTTTTTTTCAAAATTGTGACAAGGAAAAGAAATTGTTTTAATTTTGCGCCCTCGTTGGTGAGATGCCTGAGTGGCCGAAAGGAACAGTTTGCTAAACTGTCGTACGGGTAACTGTACCGAGGGTTCGAATCCCTCTCTCACCGCAAAAACTAATACGTTTTGTAAAAGGGCAGCTTCAGCTAGCCCTTTTTTGTTGAAATAATTCACCGGAATAACGTATCATCTGAAATTTTTGATCCAATAGGAAGCTTCCATATTTTCGCTTATTTCTGCCTTTGGTAAAGGTTTGAATTGGCAACCACAGGGAAAATAGAAGAAATATTTTCAAAAATATTTGAATCGATGTGTAACAGAGTATAATTTTATTACTTTTGCACCCGCTTTCAATCAAAACGAAGGCAAAACAAACTCAAACACCATTCGGGGTGTAGCGTAGCCCGGTATCGCGTCTGGTTTGGGACCAGGAGGTCGCAGGTTCGAATCCTGCCACCCCGACCGAATGAGAAAAGGGAACTTAGGTTCCCTTTTTTGTTTTAAGGTGCTTAGTTTGTGAATTGGCCAACCTTTGGCCCCGTAGCTCAGGGGATAGAGCAACTGCCTTCTAAGCAGTCGGTCGCACGTTCGATTCGTGCCGGGGTCACCAAGCCCGAGTATTTTAGTAAATATTCGGGCTTTTTTATTTATCTTAGTTGTGTCTGAAAATTACTTCCAATGATTCGTTTCTTTTACATCCTATTCTTTTACCTGACGTTTATTTCCTTTAGTTTACAAGCACAATCCCAGGTGGATAGCAGCTCTGCCCATAACCTTGCAGTTGAAAAATGTGAAATACCTCCTGTTTATCCGGGTGGAGACCAGGCCATTTTAAATCTGATTTCTTCTAATATCAAATACCCAAGAAAGGCTAGAAATAAGGGAATTACAGGTACCAGTTACGTGAGTTTTATTGTAGATACAGAAGGGTATGTAGTAGATATTAAAATAAAAAAGAGCTCCGGAAACGAACTGTTGGATAAGGAAGCAATGCGGGTTATTACCTTGTTGGAACGATGGACCCCGGGAATTCAGGATGATAAAAAGGTAAGGGTGATTTATACCTTACCAATTCGATTTGTTTTACATACTAGTCCGGGATGGTAATTTAAGATTCTTTATCCTTGTGGTTCTATACCTCCATTCCCGCCACCTTTAAAATAAACGCTTCATTATTTTCGTTGCCTTAGGTAATCTTAATTAAATTACCAGTAAAAGGGTGTTTAGATTGGATAGGATTAATTGCAAATTAGCACCCGGACAAACAAGCCATGAAAAAAGGAAACTTCTTTCTGCTAATTCTTCTTCTTCAGCTTAGCGTTCTGTACAAAAATGGAATTGCCCAGATGGGATCCGCTTATATCGGTGTTAATGGTTTAACCTGTTCTCAATGCTCCCGAAGTGTTGAAATGAGTTTGAAAAAGCTAAAGTTTGTTGACAAGGTTGAAATGGAGTTGGTTAAAGCAGAAGGAAAAGTTTACTTTAAACCGGGAATGGAAATTGATTTGGATCAGGTGGCTCAGGCTGTTTATGATGCAGGCTTTGCTGTACGGTTTTTAAAGGTAGAGTTAGATTTTAATCTCATTCCATTGGAGGGGAGTTGTTTTAAACTTGCTTCCGGATCTTTTCAGATACTAGAACAATCCGCTTCCCAACCGAAGAATAGGAAGTTAATACAATTGGTAGGTAAAAAATTTCTTCCTGCCAAAGAGTGGAAGGCGGAAAAGCTGAAACTGGTCCCGCTATGTCCAAAGGAAGATCTTCGACTTTACTTTATACATTTATTATGAAAAGGATTTTTGGAGTAATTATTTGGTTGCTTTCCCAGACTCTCTTTTCAAACGCTCAGGAGTTATTTACTCATGTGGATCCGGCCAGCAATATTCCCAAAGGTGTTTTAGGTGTTCGGGTGTGCAATGAGTTTTTTAAGGAATATAGTCAATTTCGAAGTTCTCAGGTGTATCGGTTTATGTTTGGACTTTCTTCCAAATGGATGATTTCCCAAAGTTTTAGCTTTTCAAATCACCACGGAAAAACCCTTCCTGCGGGCACAATTTTGACTGATTCCACAGGAAAATACTATACCTATGGCGTAATTAAAGGCAAAAAGTACCCCTATGGTTTTGATAATTTCCAATTGGCAATTCGTTACCGATTCTTGAGTTTGGATGCTGACCATGAACATTGGAGAATGACTGCCATACTGGAATTTGCAGGAGGAACAGAACCACATGATGAAGCAGAACCCAATATAGGAATGGGAGATAATGGAGGACTAAACCTTGGAATTACCTCTACCTATTTAAAAAACAGATTTGCCATTTCCTTGAATACGGCTTTTACTCTGCCCGCCAGCTATAACGAGGCCTTTGAACACATTACCATTCGGTACGGAAAGGCACTATCCTATAATCTTGCCTTGGGTTACCTGGTGTTTCCAAGGGTTTATAGATCCTACAAGCAAACGAACTTAAATGTTTATTTAGAACTTTTGGGTAAAACCTATGGCTCCGGTTCTATTTGGAAAGAAAATGAACTTGTTTCAATTCTTAATACTACTCGCTTCAATGGTCATACCTTATTGGAAGCCCGACCTTCCGTCCAATTTATTATCCACTCCAATACCCGTTTAGATTTATCATGTGGTTTCCCCATAGTAGGTACATCGTATGCCCGGTTTTACCCTGCGTATTATTTCAACATTCAACATTATTTTTTCTTTAAATCCAAATAATGCATTTTACCGAATGCTTGTTTTTTTGGGTATACTGAATAAGTCAACCAAGAAGAAACGACCATTTTCTCTAATCCCAAATTAATCAATAGGAGGATTTTAAATCCGAACTACTTGACTTACAAATTCTTAACTCGTTTATGCCTTTCTAGTTTGTAATCTGGGTTAATACTTGGTATGCGGGCCCCTTCCGCCAACTTTTTTTTTGCAAAATCCATAACAACTTGCATGGCGTTCAGGTCACGCTATCGGATTTCTATGTTCAATTTACATTGTACTGAAAATTTTTTTCGTACTTTTTTTCATTTCTTACACATGCAAATATCCTAAGGACAATTTTGTTTCTTATTGCATTAATAAC
>JAIBAJ010000029.1 GCA_019695265.1 Bacteroidia bacterium
TAATCGATGTATATAGCCGCTACATTGTTGGCTGGGATATATCCAATACCATGGATGCCGACTGGGTGGTAAGAACACTTAAAATGGCAGTAGAATCACATGGCAAACCGCAAATCATCAACTCCGATCAAGGAACTCAATTTACAAGTGAAGAATATATCTCCTATGTCAAGTCACTTCAAACTGTTGCCATTTCAATGGATGGAAAAGGAAGAGCAACTGACAATGCTCATATCGAAAGGTTCTTTAGAACTATAAAGCATGACAGGCTATACCTAAATCCAAGTGCAAACGGACACGAACTTTTTAACGAATGTAACACCTTTATTAACTATTACAATGCAAAAAGAACACACTCTTCCATTGGGAAAATCCCACCAGTGGCCTTATTTAAGAGGGCTGCCTAGTTATCAACCAAAACCTAAAGTTATGAGTCTCCCCCGAACCCCCTCATTGTTAATTATTTAACCTGTTATTTTTAAATTATATATTTGTCCAATCAAACCCGACCACCTCAGTTCTTTCCCATCTTTGCAACAACAGGATTTGCTGAAAGCCTTGCTAATTCAAGGTTTTTATGGGTTTTTAGAACAAAAAAATTATGGGAAAAATTCCCCGTTTGCTAGAATGTATTCGGGGAATTTTTATTTCTACCAATCAAATTCAAGTTGCTGCGGAACCGGTTTGGGTGGACTGGCTTTTTTACCATAAAAAATCTCCATATCCCCAAATTGCTTATCCGTTATTCCCAAAATTCCAATATGTCCTAACTCCGGTAACAGTTTTTTTACTCGCTTAATATGTACATCTGCATTCTCCTTACTTGGACAATGGCGCACATAGATACTAAATTGAAACATGGTAAAACCATCACCCAGAATATCCTTCCTAAATCGAGCAGCCACTTTACGCTCTTTGGCAGTATTGGTCGGAAGATCAAAAAAGACTAATACCCACATAATACGGTAAGCATTTAAGCGATCCTGCATGAATAGATGGTTTATGGACCAATGGGATAACTAATTCTCTTTGCCTTACCTAAAAAACATTTAGCAAGGGAAGAGGTGGTTTTATTCAGGGCTATTTGCAATGGACTTGTTTCTCCGTCCATCTTTACATCTTGGGTTAAAACTTCCACCAACCTTCGTTTGTGTTCATTGGTTAATCTTTCAATTGTTGAGGTTTCCTGAAGGATATTCCAAACAACATGATCTACAAAGGGTCGATAAGGTTCCATTATATCATCGGCCAGGCAATAGCTGTTGTACCGATTTCTGTGATGAATACCAAACGTTGGTAACAAACCTGACACCACAAGTTCCCTAGCGACAGCAGCACGTAAAATGGCATATCCATAATTTAGCAAATTATTGGGGGGCTCCCCTTCCCTGCGCCGATAAAAGTTCCAGGCCGGTGCAAATAATCTAGGCCAATAATAGGCTGCTGCCTGAGCCTCATGATTGTCTGCATCGCCACTTTTTACCATAGAAGACAAACGTTCAAGGTATTTGAATTCAGCCTTGGCTATTCGCAACATTTTGGCCTGATTGGCTATTTTGGCTTTGATGGTTTGTTGCCACAATTGCTTCCTTAAAGGGATACTGGCCTCCTGTTGAGCCCTAAAACGCTCACTTTGGTTGGTATGCCCATCCAGGTTCAATAGCAATCCGGTTGGATGATGGGTTTCATTGCAGGTAATAAGGGCTGCATTGTTTTCGATAAGCTTTCCCATTAATGCATGGGTAAGTGTTATTTGCTTGTGTTCAAGGATAATAATTCCAATATCTTCTATGGCAGCTTTTCTATCTGGCAACTCCTCCTGTCCATTGATTCGGTTATAGGACACCACCATTTGCTCATTTTCTAGACTTAAATAACAAGGATTGTTAAAACGAAAAGTACGTTTAATCATTGGTTTTTCTTAGTACTTCAATCTAAATTTCTGGTGTTTCTCCTTTATTTCTTCTTTGTAATTCTTCAATATCCAACTTGTCCTTGGGCCGACCGGTATTAAATTTCATTAAGATTAGGTGATCATAGTGCACAATCGGGAGCGTTAAGTCTTGAAATGGTATTTCTTTCCTTTTCTCCCAAGCTTCATCAAAGTCGACCAAATTAACATAAGTTAAAAAGTCGATACGATGAGGTACCTTTCCAATTTGGATACTCTGCTTCTGCGTGAAATCGAGTTGATTGGCATATTCAATTAGTTCCCAGTTGTTGCTTAGTGATTTTAAAGCTGTTATAAATTTAGCTTTGTTTTCATTGGAGGGTTCCAACCAAAAATCTATATCTCCGGTGTAACGTCCATAGCCATAAAAATTAACAGCATAGCCTCCTATTAAAAGAAATGATACTTGATGCCTTAGCAATCGATTAATTACTAATGAAAACAAGGGGTCTTTAATGTCCATTTGAAGGATTTATAATTATACGGTTTAAAAGTGCCTTTTTCTCTTCTTCGGAAAGGGTTAGATTGTGAGTGGCTTTTCTTAATTCGTTTAAGTATTCAAACCTTTGTTCGGGCGACAATTCTTTGGTGAATTCTGCATCCTCCACCTCAAGCTCTTCTAAGGTTGAAAATGAAACAGGTAGGTGATATTTTGGATTAATGTCAGAAACTATTATTGATGCTTGATTTCTATAGTTGTAGTTTGGTGAATTATTCTTGAAGGACTTTATTTTGCCAAGACGGTCAACAAATAATTTTATGCAGGATTCTTTTATTCTACTTGAACCATTATTCTCAATGGTCGTTTCTAGTTTATTTAGACTACCAAGTTCTCCAAGTTTTGATTTTGAATCATAAGATAGTATTAAGGAAGCGAGACTGGAAGGCACAAAATGACACTCTTTCTCTGTACTACTGACCATTTTATAAATCCTACCGACCTGTTCAGATGAAAGATTGGTAAAATCAATATTGTTAATGTTATCCATTTCTTCCTCTTTTGGAACATAAACCAAATCATTAGGAGAAAGATAAAACAATAGCCTTTCGCCATCCGCATTTGTTTCTGGAACTTCAGATAATCCTTGCTTCAACCGCTCAATCACAACATGTAGTGGTATTGTTTCGAAGGAGCGCCCTCCTTGATTCTTTTGATAAATACCAAAGAATAAATTTGTCCCTTTGGCAGCAACAACAAATTTGTCCTTTTTATTTCCTTTTTCACCAACAGCAAATTTGTTTCCCTTTAATTCATACGTTCTGACTTTGAAAATTGGTTGATGTTTTTTCCCATTATTTAATTCAATAATATTGCTGTTCATTAATTCAATTCCATCAGGAGAAAACGCAATTTCAGGGTGTTCAATTATTTTATCCCCTTTAATTTCATCATACTTTTCTAAGTGCTTAATAAGAATTTTTTGGATACCTGTGTCAGTAATGGAGTCAATACGTTTTTTGTTAAACGATTCATTAAGGTTTTCACGAGATGCTACATTGTCTTTATCAATATAGTAAACCTCAACCTTTGATATATCTTTATCATTCCATTTAAGATTGAGTTCTTTAAAAAATTTCATAACCTTCTTTTTATCTAACCCTTCTCCTATTAATTCCTTAATTTTTGATTTAAGCGATTTGTCTGCAATTGATTCCCAATCATCCAGTGCCCCTCCAAAACTTACGGTCTTTTTTAGAAGGAGTGACACTTTGCCATATACTGTATCTTTGTGAAGTGGTTTGCGAACAGCCCAGTTTGTTCTACCAGTTTGCATTTCAAATCCTTTAGCCTTTTTACCTTCAATTTCTTTCCATTTTAGATAACGATTCTTCGTTTCATTTAAAATTCGGGTGTTTTGCTTAAATGAAATAATTGTTACGTTTAAATGGTCTTTACAATCTTTCGTTAGGCTAGGCCAAGGTTTATAAAATACCCATTGGTATTTATTGCTTGAACTATCTTCAAACTTCTTAAAACATAATAGCCGTTTTAAATCTTCCCGCTTTTTTTGCTTTAACTCTTTGGAATTCTTTCCAATTGCATTTTCATTGTTTAAATAATTTATATGGCTTCGAGTAGCTAATGCTATAATCAGGGCATCTAATGCATGGTGTCGATGATCAATCCGCTTTTTCTGAAACCCTTTTTGCAGTTCAAATGGAACATTGGGTATTTCTTTTTGATGCTTTACACTATAAGAAGTAAAGTTCTTGCTTTTTGTTAGATTGTTTAAACGTTCAAAACGAGATATAATCAATTCGTTCCACACATCATTCAAACCCCAATCTTGCCTTAGTATTGAAGTTACTCCCCCACTAGTAGATATAACATTTTTCGAAGTAGTTTCTTTCTCACCTTCTTCTCTAACAATGTTTGAAAGTAGGTTTTTTATTACTTTACTTATATATCTTGTGTCATTCATTTGTCGTTCAACCATCTTCTCTGGAATATCTTCTAGCTTAAGCTTTTTCAATTTAGCCTTATTGTTAGAAAAGTACCTAGATATATGATCGGAATATTCATTTTCTGTAAGAATGGTTACTTTTTTTCCGAAATTCAATGAAACCTGTTGTGAACCAAATTCTTTTATAAACTCCATTCCCAACATATTACCCTTAACTTTATTTACCTCTGCTTCACAGATAACCTTGTTACTTAAAGAATCATCAAAAAATCGAGACTGTGGAATAATATGTTCAATTTCATATGCTGAAGTAAATAGTTTATTCAAAGGGATTATTTCACGGGTATATGGTGAAATATAACCCTGTTCTAACCAAAGTTTATATCGAACTAACTCTGCTTGAGTTGGTTGATTACTCTTTTGTATTTTGAGAATATCTTCCGGTATTTCATTTACAGAATTAATTATACCTTCTTCATAAATCTTTAGTATCTCTTGTTGACTATTAGAATAGGGTCTTACGTTTTCAATATTTTTATCGTTCTTTAGTTCAGATAAAAGGGCCTTTATCCTAAGGTTTGTTGATTCGTTTTTTAAAATATTCTCTGTTAACCGTTTTCGTTCCGCTGCAGGAAGTTTCATCTCTCTTCCCAGTTCAATATGAATTTCATTAAAGAATTCCGGTTGACCTTTGCCATATTCTACCCATATATCTTTTACCACACGCAAGGTTTCAGAAACAATTTGCTCAACAATAGGATTTCGAAGTGAATTTTGCTTAAATCCGTCCTCTTGTTTTGGATCAAGAAAATGTGATATATCATTGGATGTTTCCCATTTTTTTATTTCACCTTCTTCAGAATGTCTGCCATAAACAACATAACAGGCAATATAAAGTGGTAAATCCTTATATGAATCTAAATCATCATTTAGCTTTTCTAACTCATCAAGCAGTTTAGAATTAATCGTTTTTTTATATTCATCATTCGCTTTGAGATTATTCTCTCTTAATTTTCCCACAATCCCATCTATATTTATCTTATAACTAGGCACCTTTTGCCAAACATCTTCACTTTTCCAGTATTTACCCGCTCGCATTAAAGGCAATAGCTTTTTAACTGCTTTTTCTGAATAGGATCCGTATGATTTTTCAAACTGAGGGAACTTTTTGAATTGTTCAACAAAATCCAACTCTAGTTTGTTTTTATTAGCAAAGGTTTTTAAGGCTTTTTCTATCTCGTATTTATCTTCAACCGAGTAAAGGATATGCCATAAAGAAATTTCCTTCTCAATTTTTAGAAAATCTTTTGGAACATTTTGGCACTTATCTAAACGCCCCATTATTAATGATCTAGTTTCATTACATGGGTATCTTTTATCTATTACATAATTCCAACGATGTTTTTTTTCACTAAGATTGAAATAATTAAGTATAGCCTTTTGCTCTATCTCTTTTCTACCATTAAGCCATTCGAATAATTTAACATACTCATTTTCTGAAGGAATTAATTTGAGAGTAATATCTAATCCGCTTTCTATTTCTAGGATTTTTAAATTCTTAATCCATTGCCAAAGCCTAAATTCCTGAAATAAAGGATGCGATTTTGCAATACATTTTAAAGGCTGCCAAACCCAATTACCCTCTTTATCTTTATGAATTCTTCTTTCATATCTACAATTGCTAATTGAAGATTTTTTAGTTTTCAAAGGCCGTTGATAAAAGAGAATATCTTCTATAAATAAATAGGCAAAGCCTTTATTTTTTATGTTTCCTTTATGAGATTCATTATTAACATAAAGTTCATTAATACAATCATTGTAAATGGATATGTTACTTAATTCGGAATGAAATGCGCTTTGAGTTTCTAATATTGCTTTCAGTTCCTGTTTGTAAAACTTCCGTTCTATTGTGCGAATTAATTTCCCTTTTACTTTTTGATTGGGATTTTTTAGGAGGGCATCATAAATATATGCACCAACGGTTTTGCCACTTTTCTCAATGGTGTATTCGGTTCGAAATTTTATTTTGCTATATAACTTCCCCTTCTTTTTGGCATCAATAATTTTCTCAATTTCTTCGAATGTAGGCAAGATTTCTACTTTAATTTTGGCTTTTGTTTCATTTTTACCTTTTGTATATTTTATAGTACCATCCGCGTTTAATTCGGTTGTAATTATAAAATCTTTAAATGTGCCTACCCAAGAATCAAAACCGTTTGTTGAGGTTCTGTTTAACTCCAAGCCATTTTCTAGAATTATTTTATACCAATAATACCCGTCCTTTTTATCCTTTTCACCTTTTATACAATTAACTACTTTTAAATTCTGCACTTCTGTTATAACATCATCTCTTTCACCTTCCTCATCTTCTCCCCTTAGTTGATAATAGCCTCTTTTCTGATTGAAATTTAGAAGTAACCACGCCAGTTCTTCCTTTTCAATTTTTTCTGAAAGTGCTTTTTTGCGTAAATAATAAAGAGTCCAGTCAAAAGGCACTTTTTTCCCTCCTGATAATAGTTCGGGCTGATTTGTTGAAAAATCAGCTATCATTTCTTGAAACGACTTTTGAAAAACAAATTCATACCTTTTGGTTTCTTCATTAAACCGATAAGCCAATTTTGGCTCAGTTCCTTCTTTAAATTGTCCCAAACGCTTGTCAAAATCAATTTGACTTGAATAATGTTCAGGTAAAAAATCCAATACATTTAACACACGATGCAATCGCTCTCGTCTAAGCAATTCTCTTTCTCTTAAGCGTCGAACACTCCTGTAATGTCTTCTTTCTGCAGTCTGGGAAATAGTATTTCCTTTTTCAAACTCACCCATAATTTCCTGTGACATAGGAATAATACGGCTGCCCATTCCTAAAATTTTTCCTTTCCAATTCTCGTGAGTAGTTTCAGACGCATTACTTTCAACCAAAGCCCAACCAATACTGTTGGTTCCTAAATCCAATCCTAAAATTTTCTTCATTTTTATTTATTTACAAAAGTTATACTATATTTGTCCCATTGAAAGCAAATCACAATAAGGATTATTCCGTTGTGAAAACATTTAAGGCGGCGTAAGTCGCCTTTTCTTTTTTATTTTGCTGCTAAAATAATTATTTCATTTTACATTTCCAAAACAGGATATAATTTTAACATTTTGCTGCTTTTTAAGCAATATTAATATAATTGGATAAAATTTTATCCAAACAAAACATATAAATTTAATCTTATATTTCAACCTCATTTACTCTTTGTTTGATAATAACAACCTTTTAATTAGCCTATTCTATATCAATTACCCCCATGCCCATCTCCTCCATCCTACTCGACCCTACTCTTAAACCCAAACAAAAAACCGAAGCCATTGCACAGCAGTTGCAAAATGGATTACTTAGCGAAGCCAATTGATTAGCCTTTTCTCTAAAGGCCAAAGACCCTGCCAAAGCCACCTGCATCGAAGCCATGGAGTTAGCCACCCAAAAACAACCTGAATTACTTTCCATAGCAGGCTTTGAATTTGTAGTAAATCAATTAACAGCCAAAGCCCCCCGAATAAAATGGGAAAGCGCTAAAGTGATAGCCAATACCGCCCAAAATTTTGTCAACCAACTCGATAAGGCTATCGTTAATTTGTTAGACAATGCCGAGCATACCGGAACCGTAGTGCGTTGGAGCGCTGCAACCGCATTGATTGCCATTGCAGCCCTTAAAACAAAACACCATAACAATTTGATTCCTGCCTTGGAAGCCCTTTGCTTAAAAGAAGAAAAAGGAAGTATACAGAAAATCTATAAAAAGGGCCTGAAGAATAGTTAGGGTAGATTGAAAAAAAACTAGCTATTGATTGTCAACCGCATAAGTGTTTTGGATTAAATGCTACACGAATAGATTGCACCTCGGGCAACGATAGAGGCAAGTAGCCCACAGGACCCCGACGGCGTTAGCCTAGGGGGACGAGGACTACAGCCGATAGCGTGACCCGAACGCCCAGGCAAGTTTTTTGGCTTTTGCAGTCCTGTTGTTGGGCGGAGGGGGCCCGCATAATTCATATATTAAAAATGATTTAACTCTTCCGGATAAAGGTATTTATAACACCTCATTTGTCTACTACAACAACACCCTCGGATTAACCCTTAAAAACTCCTGCCAGCTTATCCCATTCTGTTCAAGACCAATTACTCAGGGCATTGAGTAAAATTACTCAATACCCTGAGTAAAACAAACCGCCAAAACCATTTGCAAGGAATCTCTTCCTAAAGCCCAACCACGTTCCGCTTCTCTCACTCCTCTTTTCTCACTTTTTCAACTTTCCCAGCCATTTCCCCCAATCCTCCAAACCTCACCGCAATCCAAGGGTGTGGAAATTCCGTCTCGGGATGAGTTGTAGCCAAAAACACCCCATACATTCCTGCATGGTGGGCAAATTCCATATCACTCAAACGATTGCCTACCATGATACTTTTTTCGAAATCAATTTCCGGAAAATCGGTCTTAGCCTGCCACGCCATACCCGGATTGGGCTTGCGGTTGGGTGCAGCATCTTCGATATCAAAGGCGTAATAAACCTTATCAATGCGACCGCCCGATTCGTTTACCAAGGCTAATAAACGATCAGTAATCTCATTCAAATCCTTCAGTTTGGTAATTCCCCTTCCAACCCCTTTTTGATTGCTAACTATAACAATCCTTCCAAAAACCTTTGCAAATATGGCCAAGGCCTCCAAAGCGTCTTCATAAAGTTTATAATCCTTCCAGCCCGAAATATAGCCGTTCCGCTTTTCGTAATTGATTACCCCGTCCCGGTCCAAAAACAAGGTCCAGGTTTTATCGATTTTGCTAAAATCCAATGCTTCCACCTAAAACAGTCTTGCTTCAACCAATTCACAAAGAATATGGCCCAGTAAAATATGGCATTCTTGTATCCGGGGTGTATCGCCCGATGGAACATTCAATAAAACATTGCTCAAGGGTTTCAGTTTGCCTCCGCCTTCGCCGGTAAACCCAATGGTTTTCACACCTTTCTCCTTCGCTTTTTCAAAAGCCTTCACAATATTAGGCGAATTGCCCGAGGTGCTCAATCCAACCAATACGTCGCTTTCCTGCATAATTCCATCCACCAAATGGGCATAAATATCATCATAGCTGAAATCGTTGGCCAGGGCCGTAATGTAGGAGGTGTTACAGTGAAGCGCTTCGGCAGGTAATGCTTTACGGTTTTTATAAAATCTGCCTGTAAATTCAGCAGCCAAATGTTGAGCATCGGCCGCACTGCCTCCATTTCCGCAAAAATACACTCGCTTTCCACTTTCAAATGCAACACAAACCAGCTCTATAGCCTGTGCCAGGCGTTCCTGCAATTCAGCATCCTGAACCAGTTTCAGTTTCACATCGGCCGAAGCCTGCATCAGTTGCTTAATTTCTTCTTTCATTTGCTTGTTTGGGCTAGTTCAACTATACTATCCACCAATACTTTCCAACTATACTTTTTTTTCTCTTCACAAAGATGGGGTAAAAAATGACTTTCTCCCAATCGGTACAACTCTTCCATACGGTCGGCTATCGATTCCGGATTGGGTTCGGCAATTAAACCGGAATAACCATCCACTACCGAATCGGGCAAACCACCTACACGGGTTACCAACATAGGTTTTTCAAAATGATAGGCCAATGGGGTTACTCCGCTTTGGGTGGCATTTCGATAAGGTTGAATGACAAAATCTGCGGCACTCAGATAATATTGCACCTCGCTATCCGAAATAAATTCGGTACGTAAAATTAATTTCTCCCCAATTTCCAGCTCTTTCACCAGTTCATCGTATGGCTTACGGTCTTCATAAAACTCTCCGGCTACCAACAAATGAATATCGCTTCCTCTTTCTTTCAAAATCTTCATGCTTCTGAACAAGATATCCAAACCTTTGTATTGTCTGATAAAACCAAAAAACAACACTATCTTTTTATCTTTTGGCAACTTTAAATAGTCCCTGGCACGTCCTTTCTCTAAGGCTATTCCAAAATTATCGTACAAAGGATGAACCACTAAACGAGATGGGGCAGCGCTAAAACCCTTTAAATCCTTCCATACTTTTTCGCTCATGGTAATGAAGGCATGAACAGGTTTTACAAAATACCGGGTAAATGCCACATCGCCCGGTCTCTTCTCGTGCGGAATAACATTATCGGCAATACAAACAATTTTGGTGTGTTTGTTTCCTCTTACCAAGCGTAAAATAGTTCCTAAGCACGGACCCATAAAAGGCAACCAATAGCGCACCACTACACAATCAGGTTTAAGTTGTCTAAGCTCTTTTCCAACCGAAATCCAGTTCAAAGGATTAACTGAGTTTATCCTTACCCGGATATCTAAATCCTTAGGAGGGGCCTCGGTTGAATACTGCGATTTACCCGGAAACAAAAAACCGGGATATTGCAAAGAGAAGGTGTAAATGGTGGTATCGAAACCCTGACTTTGAAACTGCCTGGCCAATCGTTCATTAAACGAAGCTAAGCCACCACCCCTAAGTGGATAAGCCGGTCCAATAATTATCACCTTTTGTTTCATTTCCCGGACAAAGATAGTTGGGGAAAGGATTGATTCATGCCCCTAACTTTTTCCTGGCCATTGTTAGATTTTTTATTCATTTGGCGGGCCCCCTTCGCCCTACTTTATTGCCTGCGAAACCCAAATATCCTGCACCGGGCTTCGGGTCACGCTATCGGCTGTAGTCCTCGGCCCACTTGGCTAGCGCCGCGTGCTCCTGTGGGCTACTTGCCTCTATCGTTGCCCGATGGTGCAAACCCAAGCTCACCCCTTCTTACCCATCCCCCCCGACCCCAGCGGGGTCACATATCGGTACAAAATCCCAATCCTTTACCCTCTCCTCCCCCCGACCCCAGCGGGGTCACATATCAATACAAAACCCCAATCCCTTTACCCTCTCCTCCCCCCGACCCCAGCGGGGTCACATATCAATACAAAACCCTAATCCCTTTACCCTCCCCTCCCCCCCGACCCCATCGGGGTCAAATATCGATACAAAATCTAGGAAGCATTTCGGATTTTTCCTTCCTGCATTGAAATTTCATCCTTTCATTGCCATTCGAATAAATATTCCTTTTTATAAGGAACTTCAAACTTTTCTAATAAGGCCATGAATTCCGCTTGGAAAGATTTTTTGGAATGATGCTCCTTTTGATTCTCAATATAACGAATCACACGAGACTTTTCAGATTCTGCATATGAAAAAGCCCCAAACCCAATTTGCCAATAAAACTTAGAAGGGGTCAACCCATTTGTATTTATCCAAACATTGGTGGATTTCTTTATTTCCCTTACCAAATCAGAAAGATTACAATCTGGATTCATTCCAATGAATAAATGCAGATGGTCTGGCATACCATTTATTGCCAACATTTTCTGCCCCTTATTTTGAACAATTCCGGTAATGTATTTATAAAGGTCCTTTTCCCATTGCGGATTAATTAATGATTGCCGCCCTTTAACAGTTAAGACTAATTGAATGTAAATTTTTGAAAATGTATTTGCCATAAAAAAAGAATAAAAAATAATCATACAAAGAAATAGGGCGAAACATTTCAATTGGTAAGAACAAAAACCATTAATCAACAGAAAAATTTTTCGAAGGATTTAAAAATCCTTTTTGGGGCAATATTTTTAAAAATTTGTTAATCCAATCGATATGTGACCCCGATGGGGTCGTTCGGATTCGCCCATTCTTCCAATAAACCTAACGATATGTGACCCCGATGGGGTCGTTCGGATTCGCCCATTCTTCCAATAAACCTAACGATATGTGACCCCGATGGGGTCGGCTGGATCCGGTCATTCATCCAATCGATATGTGACCCCGATGGGGTCGGTCGGATCTGGCCATTCATCCTAACGATATGTGACCCCGATGGGGTCGGTCGAATCCGGCCATTCATCCAATTAACCTAACGATATGTGACCCCGATGGGGTCGGTTGGATCCGGCCATTCATCCAATCGATATGTGACCCCGATGGGGTCGGGGTGATTTAGTCATTGGGAAAGCCATGGATTGTTTCCAAATGGCGAGGGAAAATGAATCAATAAATTACAAACGGTTAGGAAGAAAGGGGTCAGGGGAAAATAGAATTCTGCTTAAATAAGCTTTAGCGATTCTTCTTTTTTAAACTGTAATTCAAACAATCTCCTGTATGCGCCATTTTCTTTTTGCATGAGTTCGGCATGGCTTCCCTGCTCCACAATTTCGCCTTTATCCATTACCAAAATACGGTCGGCAAATTGAACTGTTGCTAAACGATGGGCGATAATAATACTGGTTCTTCCTTGGGTTAACTTCTCCAATGCCGATTGAATTAGCCACTCGCTCTCCGTATCAACTGAAGAGGTTGCTTCGTCTAATATTAGTATTTTAGGATTGTAAACATAGGCTCTTACAAAGGCTATCAATTGACGCTGCCCTACCGAAAGCATATTTCCTCTTTCCTTAACATCAAACAAATATGAACCAGGTAATTTTTCTATAAAATCATGGGCACCAATAGCCTTGGCAGCCTGTTCCATGTCATGCATTGAAATATCCTGATTCAGCAATGAAATGTTATCGGCTATGCTACCCGAAAACAAAAAAACATCTTGCGGTATTGCTGCAATATTTTGTCTCAAACTGGCCAGTTCATACTCCCTTATATTATGGCCATCCACTAAAATCTGACCCTTGTTGTATTCATAATAGCGGGTTAATAAATTGATGATAGATGATTTTCCTGCACCGGTTGCACCAACAATCGCCAATTTCTCCCCTTTACCAACCGAAAAATCAACGCCTTTCAGCACCCAATCCTCAGCATTGTAAGCAAACCAAACCTCCTTAAACCGTATCTCACCATGAATATCGGAAGCGTTTTTTTCGCCATTATTTTCTATAAACTCTTCGGTATCCAGCACTTTGAAAATCCTTTCGGAACTCACCACGCCCATTTGCAAGGTATTGAATTTGTCTGCCAGGTCGCGCATAGGCCGAAACAACATATTGATGTACATAATAAAGGCAACAATGCTGCCCGGAGAAGCATTTCCTTCCAGCACATGTTTGGCGCCCCACCAAACCACCAATCCTATGCTGATTGCCGATAAAACTTCTACCACAGGTAAAAACACACTGTAGGCCCAAACACTGCGGTTATTGGCATCGCGGTGGTTGGCATTGATGAGCTTAAAAGCTTCCAATTCCTCCTTTTCCCGATTGAAAATTTGGATAATGCTCATTCCTGTTATGTGTTCCTGTAAGAATGCGTTTAAGCTGGATACCGCATTTCGAACGTCCTGAAAAGAAGATTTTATAGCGTTCTTGAACCAGCGAGTAGATAGCAGTAAAAGAGGAACCGTAGAAATGGATATCAAAGTCATTCTCCAATCTACCATCAACATGACCACTACAGCCACCACCAATCGAAGTATATCTCCAATAATTACCAGGAATCCTTCCGAAAACACATCGGCCAGGGTTTCAATATCGCTGATGACCCGGGTAACCAAGGTTCCAATGGCGGTATTATCGAAGTATTTAAGTCGGAGGTGGGCAATGTGACTAAACAGTTTGGTTCTGACATCGAGAATAACCGCCTGTCCTAAAAAGTTAGTTAGCCAGGAATAATAAAATTGCAACACCCCTTCCAGCAGAAGCAAGGCCAACATTACCACCACCATCAGTCTTAAGCCTGAAAGGTCAAACTGAGCCACATAATTATCGATGGTGTATTGAATCATCATGGGACGAATGGGCCCCAATACAGCCAAAACAATGGTTAATACAAAAGTGGTATACAATTGCGTTCGGTAAGGATTGGCATAGGAAAAAACCCTTGCCAAAATCTTCATATCGAATGCTTTACCGGTATTTTCGCTCACAAGGTTTTAATTTTTTCCGGCCAACAATGCCCTGCAAATGGTATCGCAGGCTTTACCTCCGCCATACAAAGATGAATCGGCAGTGAAATTTTCATTTTTAAAAGTATTCCAGGCTTTTAAAATATGTTCCTTATCGGCACCAACCAAGGTATTTGCGCCAACATTCACCAATTCAACCCACTCGGTTTGATCGCGGGTAGTGATGCAGAATTTATTAAAAAAGTAGGCTTCTTTTTGCAAACCTCCACTGTCGGTAATTACCAAGCGGGAATTGGAAGTAAGGCTAATCATATCCACATAACCAACCGGATCAATTACAATAAACCGAGGATGTAGTCCTTGGCTTTCAATTATTTTTTTAGTTCTGGGGTGCAAAGGCAAAACCACCGGAATTTCGTTGTGTATGGTATTTAAAGCATCTACAATCTGAGACAAGCGATTGGGGTCGTCTGTGTTCTCGGCCCGATGTAAGGTAGACAATACGTAGTTGGAAGGAGTAAGTCCGAGTTTATTCAAAATGGCCGGACCTGCTTTTTGAGCATAAAACAAGGCTGCATCTTGCATAACATCGCCCGATAAAACAATTTGGGATGAAAAGTGATCGAAGCCTTCGTTTTTCAGGTTATCGATAGCGGTTTGGGTAGGACAAAAAAGCCACTGACTAACCCGATCGGTTAAAATTCGATTTACCTCTTCGGGCATTGCCATATTAAAACTACGTAAACCGGCTTCCACGTGGATAATTGGAACATGGATTTTTACAGCAGCCAGAGCTCCTGCCAAGGTACTGTTGGTATCGCCGTAAACCAACACATAATCAGGATTTTGCTCCTGAATTACCTTTTCAATCCCTTCTAACATTCGCCCTGTCATAGCCCCATGCGATAACCCGTTTACTTCCAGGTTAAAGTCGGGTTTAGGTATTTCCATTTCTCTGAAAAACACTTCACTCATATTTTCGTCGAAATGTTGTCCGGTATGGAGAATCAGCTCTTGTATTTCAGGGTACTTTTTTATTGCCCTTGATAAAGCTCCTGCTTTTATGAATTGTGGCCTTGCACCAACAATGGTTAATATTTTCATAGACAGATTTAGCCGGCAAAGGTAGCTTCTTTCGAACAATAATTTGGCGGTTGTGGGAGGTAATTAATGGAATATTCCTTTTGCAATTGGATAAAGGATGTATTAGGGTAAACAGCCGGGGCTTGCACCCCGGGCAACGATAGAGCCAAGTAGCCCACAGTACCCCGACGGCCTTAGCCTAGGGGTACGAGGACTACAGGCGATAGCGTGACCCGAACGCCAATTTAAAAATGTTTGAATTTTGCAGGTATTTTGTTGGCGGAGGGGGCCCGCATCCACATAAATAAACCCTTTTAAACCTAAAATCATTAACAAACAACCTTTTACCATCTTTTAATTATTCGAAATTTTTGCCTCCCAAGGATTTTTGCAATATTTTTGTGGAAATTACCCTTTTTAATGAAAAAACTTTTACCACTTGCCTTTACGGCTATTTTAACCTCCGCTTCGGCACTAATTGCTCAAACCGGGATGGATGTTAATTCGCCCATGAGGGCCTTTGTAAGTCAGGATTTAGAGCCCTTTTTCCACGGTGTTGCTTCAGGAGACCCGCTTTCAGATCGAGTTATTTTATGGACTCGCTTTACTCCGGATAATCAAACTTCGGTGACCATCAATTGGAAAGTTTGTACCGATACAACGATGAGCACCATAGTATCGCAAGGTACAACTACCACGGATGCTACCAGAGATTTTACCGTGAATGTTGATGCCGACGGATTGCAACCCAATACTTGGTATTATTATCAATTTGAAGAAAGCGGCAGAAAGTCTTTAATTGGTCGTACCCGTACCTTACCGGTTGGAGATGTAGATAGTTTGCGTTTTGGAATTGCTTCCTGTGCAAACTGGGAAGATGGATTTTTTAATGCCTATAAAGAATTGGCCGATCGCAATGATTTGGATGCCATTATTCATTTAGGTGATTATATTTACGAATATGCCACCGGAGGATTTAGTTCAAGTGTTGGCGGAAGAACGAATTTGCCTGAAAATGAAATTATTACCCTAAGCGATTACCGCACCAGGTATTCGCAATACCATTTAGATAAAGACTTGTTATGGCTTCATCAAAACTATCCTATTATTTCGGTTTGGGACGACCATGAAGTGGCCAACAATGCCTGGATTAATGGTGCAGAAAACCATACAGAAGGAACCGAAGGTGTTTATGCCGACAGGAAGGCAGCAGCAGAACAAGCGCATGCCGAATGGGTTCCAATTCGAATGCCGGAGCCCGGAAACAACGAGAAAATCTGGCGTCGTTTTCAGTGGGGAGATTTAATTAATTTGAATGCCATCGACTCTCGCCATTATGCCCGTGAAATTCAATTGAGCGCCTCAGATCCATTAACCAATGACACCAATCGTACCATGTTGGGCCACGACCAATTGGATTGGCTAATTACCGGATTGGAAACCTCCACAGCACGTTGGAATGTACTAGCTAATCAGGTGATGATGGGCCCTTTAAAAGCCTTAGGACAAGTAGTAAACACCGACCAATGGGATGGTTATCCGGTGGAAAGAGAAAAAATTTGGAATACGGTAATTAACAACAACGTTTCAAACTTTGTAGTTTTAACCGGCGATATTCACACCTCTTGGGATATGGATTTGCCGGGTGCTAACTACGACGCCGCTACAGGCCAAGGCTCAGTTGGTGTTGAATTCGTAGGAACCAGCATTACTTCGCAAAGCTCGCCTATTGGTATTCCGGGTGGAACGGCTTTGATAAGTGCCTTTAATCCACACATTAAATATGCCGATTTGTCTAAAAAAGGCTATATGATTTTGGATGTAAACAAAACAAGAACACAATGTGACCATGTTTATGTAAGTACCGTTACCGATACCGTTTACACTGCCACACCGTCTACCTTCTTTTACACGTTGAATGGTGAAAGGTGGTTGCGTGAAGGCAATGAAGCCAGCGTTGGAAATATTAACCCACCCCAACCTCCACGTCCGACCCAAGATGAACCAAGTGGAATTAATGAGGCTAAACCTATCCTTTTGGGAAGTTTTCCAAATCCATTTACCGATAAATTTTACCTTCAATATTTTAGCGCCAAAGCTTGTCCGGTTTCAATCCGTTTAATGGACATTCAGGGTAATTTATTGATGAGCGATGATCGTCAATTAACCCAAAGCGGAATTCAATATTGGGAAGTTAATGCAGGTATTTTGCCGGCAGGAACCTATGTAGTTGATCTGGTTGTTGGAGACAAAACATTTAGTCGCAAAGTGATTAAAAGGTAAGTTAACGCCTTTCGATTTTAAAAGCCCTGGAAAGTTCGTTCCGGGGCTTTTTGTTTACACGTGGAACAGTTGGTAAAATGCATTTTGGGGGCAGGTTTCTTCAATTATCAGGTATGGATAAATTAGGCCTTTTTTGTTTAGGGAATGCTTAAAAAGTATACCTGTATGATACGTCTATTTTTTGAAATACCTATTATGCGGGCCCCCTCCGCCCAACCATTTTTTTGTTAAAACCCAAAACATCTTGCATGGCGTTCGGGTCACGCTATCGGCTGTAGTCCTCGTCCCACTAGGCTAACGCCGTAGTGGTCCTGTGGGCTACTTGCCTCTATCGTTGCCCGACCTAAGCCCCAGGCATTTCAGCTCTTTCAAAAGGAAACGTTGTCATTGTCTTTTTACCCAAAATAGGGTTTGCTGAAAAAGTTAGAAACACAATAGATGAAAGGCGACAAGGCGACGCTGTATAAATAATACCGAATGTACATTATGTTTAGTCCAATTTTAGGTATTAATTCCTATTGAAAAATAGGCCTAACATACTGTATACTCGGCATTTATACCGAATGGACAAAATGTATAGTCCAATTTTATACTTAAATTTACTTGAAAAAATCGGACTAACATTTTGTATCCTCGGTACTTACCAATCTAAATTTATAAAAGCCTTCGGACTATTTATAAATTAAAATTGGTATAATACTGCGAGCCGCATACAACAAAGCAGATGCTGTACTTCAGGCTCACGAAACAGTGCGACTTGGAATAAATATGGATGCAAGGAAATTAGGGTGATTAGGTCAAAAACCTTGCATTTTTTATTAAAAGTGATTATTTCAACTGGTTTCTATTGAATCTGTTGAGTGAAGTTCAGCAGACCCTACCTAGTTGGCTTAGCCATATTGCCTATTGCCAATCTGTAATAGTCCAAATGTGCTACGGCATTTTAACTTAACAGCTTTTACATCGGAATTATCAATGTATTTGCAAAATACTGTATCATTGGGTTTAAAATTTAGGCATGCGTATTTTACCTTTTCGCGAATTATTGGCCGAGTTTCTCGGAATTTTCATCATTGTTTTTTTCGGTACAGGAGCTGTTTTGGTCATGCAAAACGGGAGTCCGGTTACTCACCAGGGTGTTAGCTTAGTTTTTGGTTTAGCGGTAAGCATTGCTATCATTTGCTTTGCCGGAATAAGTGAAGCCCATTTTAATCCGGCAGTTACCATTTCGGCGGTTATTGCCCATCGTTTCCCAAAGGAAAAAGCCTTACAGTATATTGCAATGCAATGTGCCGGTGCATTTGCGGCAAGTTTTAGTTTAAAATGCCTGTTTGAAAATTCATTTTGTTTAGGTGCTACCTTGCCGAATGCCGGAGTGGAGAAATCGTTTTTTTTGGAATATGTGATGACTTTTGTTTTGATTTTCGCAGCCGGAAGGGCGGGAAAGTTACAGCAATCGGGAGCTTTTATTACCGGAATTATTGCCGGCGCAGTTGTGGCTATTGAAGCGGTTTTTGGCGGACCCTTAAGTGGAGCTTCGATGAATCCGGCCCGTTCACTGGCTCCGGCCATTTTATCGGGTTGTACCGATGGACTTTGGATTTATATGCTTGCCCCTTGTTTAGGCGCATTAACCGCCTTCTTATTGGGAAATTTCATTGACAAGCAAGTCCACCAGGTCTAAGTTAAATTTAGTTTAAGCAGACATTCTATTCGAATAATCCGCATCTTTTAATAAAATCGAATGAACAGAAAAAAAGAGTTGGCGGATATACATTCCTTTTCCGGGAACTTACTTTTTAAAATCAAGTGTTGGGGCTTAATAGGAATACGGTTATTCCAAAATTTTCGCTTCCCCCCTACCCGATTTCACGATGAAGGTCGTTTAAATCTAGCCCCTGTTATTGCCGTTTCAAAAAGTGATTTATGGAATCCGTTTGACAACGAAAAAAATTGGATTCTTACGGCAGGAAAAGTAGAAAACCTGAGAATTGCTGCAAAAAAAATTCATGGTATTGAGGTCAAAGCCAATCAAGTTTTTAGCTTTTGGAAACAGATTGGGAATCCTTCCATTGGAAAAGGATTTGTGATTGGAAGAGAAATTAGAGAAGGTTGCATAATACCAACCATTGCCGGAGGTCTTTGCCAACTTTCGAATGCCCTGTATGATGCGGCCTTAAAAGCTAATTGTGATATCATTGAACGGCATAGGCATACCAAAGTAATTCAAGGATCCTTAGCAGAAAAAGACAGAGATGCTACGGTTAAGTGGAACTATTTGGATTTACGATTTAAAGCAATGCACGACTTTCGAATCGAAGCCGAATTAAACTCAAACCATTTGGTAATTCGGTTTCGAAGTTTTAACGAAATAGAAAAGGAGAATTCCATTTCCCAGCTTTCTAAACCATACTCCAAATTGAACGATTGTTATTCTTGCGGCAATTCAAGTTGCCACCTCCATCCTGAACCGGAAAGAGCCAAGAGACCAAAAGAAACAACAACCTATATCTTGGATGAAAGTTGGCCTGAATATGATAGCTATCTCACTACAATAAAATCGAAATCCGATGTTTTCATTGTACCTTTTAAGAAAAATAAATTCTTACAAATTAGTCGTTATCAATGGATTAGTTCCAATGGGTCTCAGGCTAAAACTACCCATCTACCCGCACTGTTCCGCATGTTAGCTTTTAGGCTGTTCCACAAAAAGAATCCATTTGAGCTAGGAATTAAATTTGATAAAAAGATAGCAGAGGCTGGGGCTAAAATGATTCCTATGGACACCACCCATTTGGTTATTTCTCAAAACCTTCTTCCATTTGTTTACAATACCGGTGTACTTGGAGGAAGAACCTTTGATGTTTTCATGACACGCTTACCATTAGAAAAACTTCAAGAAAAATTGGATTATGCTTATCTTAAACATCCAGAAAGCAAAACACTTAACGATTTTAGAGCGAATACTGATTTAATAAACATTGAAAACCAAGCCTTAACTGAAGCAAGACAAATAATTACATCGCATCAGGAGATAGCGTCAATTTTTAATCACAAAGTAAATTTACTTCCTTGGCAAATTCCAGTTTCAAAAACCAAGGCTAGGAATGGTTCCAAAATTCTATTCCCGGCCTCTGGTTTAGGAAGGAAAGGCGCTTATATAATAAAAAGGCTAGCATTAGATCTCAAATTCAAATTAATCGTACTGGGCAAAGCAAACGAACACCCCGGGTTTTGGAATGGAGTAGAAACTGAAACTTTTGGGGGAAACTGGGAAGAGGTGGGATTGGTTTTGTATCCAACCTACATTGAAAACCAACCAAGATTACTTTTAAAAACCTTAGGATTGGGAATTCCGGTAATTACCACCAAGGCAAGCGGACTACAGGAAAAAGAAGGATTGATTATTACAGATACCGAAAATTATGAAGATTTCAAGAACCTAGTAATTACAATTCTAAACAAAAAAAATTAGTAACCCCAAATTGTCATAAGAAAATTTAAACTTCGATTCGAGACAAGTGATAGGATGCTTTTCAAAAGCCAAAATTATATTCTCCTGAATAAAAACATTTAGGTAAAAATATGTAAATCAATTAGTTAAATATACTAAATCATTCCGAAAACGCTTAGGTATGAATAAAAAAATTCAAACCTACTACACTTGAATATTTTCTGGCAATCCTTCTATTCATTCGAAAACCCAGCAAAATCAAGGGTTACAAAAAATAGCCTATAACAAAGTGCATACTAACAAAACTCAACCATCGAAAGCCAGTCGCTTATACCTGCCACAAAATCGTTTGATCGCCAAAAAAACCTATCTTTTAACAAAAACATAAATTTGGCTACTACAAGTACCTGAATTCAACAGTGCTTTCAGGTTAGAAATAAATCCGATTAAAAAAGCTTTTACAATATTACCGCCCGACTTATACTTTTCACTTAACATCGAAACATAAAAGGAATCGAACCACATTGGGTGAACTCCTTTCATTTCAAAACCATATCTCTTGCAAAGTTGCATTATGGTATCGGGAGAAAAATGCCATATGTGACGAGGAACATCATAAGCCGCCCAAAAATCTTTATAATAAGCAGCATCGTAAGAAGTATAATTAGGAACTGCTATAATCAGCACTCCATTTTTTTCCAATAATTCATAATACGAACTCAAATAATAATCCAAACGATGTACGTGCTCCAACACATGCCACATCGTTATTACACCTATAGAACCTGATTCATAGTTCTCCTTAACAAATTCAGGTTGGGGTTGAAATTGAAACTTAGATTCAACTAAAGATCTTGCTGAATTATTTGGTTCTACTCCTTGAACCTTCCATCCTGCCGATTTGCAAGCACCCAAAAAATCGCCGGTGCCACAACCTACATCTAAAATATTTTTTGAAGGAGATAAAGATCCCACCATTTCCACTTTTCTTCCAATGGTATACGATTTTACCATTTGGTAGAGACGGTTAATAATTCCCTCTTTCGTGTCAGAATGTGAAACATACTCCTGACTTTCGTAATATGGTCCAATTTGTCTTTCATCCGGACGAGGATTGGTAAGTAACAGTCCACAACCATTGCACTGAACCAAGTAAAAATCTTCCTTGCTGATGGAATGATCTTTAAGCTTCATAAATGGCTTAAATTCCGAATGACTACAGATTGGACAGAGGGTTAATTTCTCCATTTTAAAAAAATGTTCCACGTGGAACGCTATCAATTTATCTACCTAAATGAACAAGTAAAACCGAGATATCACTAGGACTTACACCTGAAATCCGGCTAGCTTGTCCAACAGTTCGTGGTTTAATTCTACTAAGTTTTTGTCTTGCTTCGGTGCTTAATGAAAGTAAGGAATGGTAATCAAAAGTATCATAAAGCTCTATTCCATCAAAACGATTTAACTTATTCGCCATCTCTTCCTCTTTGTGAATATAGCCCTCGTATTTCAATAATACCTCAGCTGAAGTAAAATACTCCTGTGCTCTATCTCCTAAACCGGAAAACAATTCAGATAATCCCTGAGATTTATCCTTTAACCATTCAATAGAAATTTCGGGACGGGACAAAACGGATATCATCTTAACCTTGTGTGGTATTGGAGAGGAACCTATCTCACTCAAAGCTGAATTAATCTCTTCCGGACCAATGGATGTATTCCTAAAGAATTTAATAATTTGCTCCGTTCCGGATACCTTTTCTTGAACAGCTTCTAACCTATCCTTACTCGCTAAACCAATATCAAACCCTAACGGTGTTAACCTTACATCAGCATTATCTTGACGAAGCAAGGTCCTAAACTCAGCCCTGGAAGTAAACATACGGTAAGGCTCCTCGGTACCTTTAGTAACCAAATCATCAATCAGAACACCAATGTAAGCCTCTGAACGTTTTAAAACAACCTTCTCCTCACCATGAATTTTCCTATGTGCATTAATCCCAGCCATTAAACCCTGACAAGCAGCTTCTTCATATCCGGTGGTGCCATTGATTTGTCCGGCAAAATATAGGTTTTCAACTAACTTGGTTTCTAGAGTTAAACTTAATTGAGTAGGAGGAAAATAATCATATTCAATGGCATAACCGGGTCTAAACATCTTCACATTTTCAAAACCCTTAACCTTTCTCAAGGCGGCATATTGCACATCCTCAGGTAAAGATGTGGAAAATCCATTGACATAAATCTCCACTGTGTTCCAACCCTCAGGTTCAACAAACAATTGGTGCTGATTCTTATCCGAAAAACGCTCAATCTTATCTTCAATACTTGGACAATAACGAGGACCAATTCCTTGAATTCTCCCTGAAAACATCGGACTCTTTTCAAATCCGGTGCGCAAAATATCATGAACCTCATCGGAGGTATAGGTTAACCAACATGGTACTTGCTCCTTTAATACCGCTGTTGAATTTGAATAAGAAAATTTTTCAGGAACAGCATCTCCGGGTTGAGGAACCATCACCGAATAATCCAAAGATCGACCATCGATACGAGGAGGAGTTCCTGTTTTCATACGCCCAGCTTCAAAACCAATATCAACCAATTGCTCCGTTATCCCGGTAGAAGCCTTCTCAGCAGCCCGACCACCACCAAAATTTTTCTCACCAATATGAATAATGCCATTTAAAAAGGTCCCATTGGTTAAAACAACAGCTTTCGCATTGATTTCCAACCCCATACCAGTAACAACACCCCTCACCTTACCTTCTTTAACAATCAGTTTGGAAACCATATCCTGCCAAAAATCCAAATTGGGGGTTTCCTCCAACATCCTTCTCCACTCTGCTGCAAACATCATACGGTCATTCTGAGTCCTAGGACTCCACATGGCTGGACCCTTGCTTCTATTCAGCATCTTAAACTGTATAGCCGATTTATCACTAACTATACCGGAATAACCACCCAATGCATCTATTTCACGAACAATCTGACCTTTGGCAATACCGCCCATAGCCGGATTACAACTCATTTGAGCTATGGTCTGCATATTCATAGTCACCAACAAGGTTTTACTACCCATATTGGCAGCAGCAGCAGCAGCTTCACAACCGGCATGGCCAGCACCTACAACAATAACATCATATTCTTCAAACATAGTAAAATTGTTCCCCGTGGAACATCAAAAAAATTGGGGCGCAAAGGTAATGGATAATTGCACTAATCAATAGTCAATCTTACGAAGGGTGTTCGGATGAAAAGCTTTCCAGGAGTGCCAGAACTCCTGAAAACTTAACATGGTTGAATCAGTTAAATAATCCTTTACAAAAAAATCATGACTCTCTTCATTTGCATAAATTTCAATAACAGAATTTCCAATTGAGTCTACTAAAGGACCCCTCTTCACAACATCATTCCATAAATAAGCCTTTGAAATACCATTGAATTCAACCCCAATAATCCAGGCTTTGTCAGACCAAATACCCGTTGTATCTACACCAATTAAACCACCCTTAACCTCACCAACTGCAAACCCATCAATAGACCGATACTCATCCTTATAACGAGAATCCTCTTTAAGAAAATAAGAACCCGGAAATAGTTTTACCCATTCCGCTACCGAACACTGAACAAAAGGTAATTCAGTCAATTTCCTACCTTTAAACGGACCGGCAATACATTCACCTGAAGCTTGTCTCCACCACGAACCGGTTTCATTATCTTCAAGCATGGCATTAAATAAATCCATTCCCACCAGCCTAAACCGCAATAGTTTTCCATCCACAACAGGAGAATAAACACGACCTGAATGACATACAGTACAATAGCTTAGAAGATAAGGTTGATTTGCTAAACTATCTAGAATATAGTGATGATAACCAAGCATCTCAATGGGATAAGCTTTTGCTTCATCATTCCTATTGATACCAATAATTATTCTAGAAGATTCATATGCCTTAGCATCCACATATGAAAGTCTTTCAAGTTGTTTGAACATTGCCTCTGCAGAGAATACATAGCCAACACCATAATAAACCAAACAAACAAACATAGCTCCTAAAAAACTAATAACTTTCCCAAGTGTAGAAATCTTAAAACATCGCCACATCGCTAGTAAAAAACCCAAACCAATCAACGATCTAAACACCCACCTATAAACGTGAATAGGGTAGCTCAACCAAACCATTTCCGAGGTTTGACTACCAGGAAAAGGCATAATAAAGTACAGTTTTAAAAATTCAAATACCAGTAAAAGTATAAAGAACAAAACGAACCATAAGTAAGCCTTCATGATTATCTAAAACAACAAATTATCATACGGGAATCTACCCACATGAATAGTTTTAACCCTATCATATACCAAACTTCTAAACTCCTCTAAATTTTCCTTCTGTAAAGCAGAAATAAAAACTACTTCACTACCCTGACCCATCCAGGTTCTCTTCAAATCATCCAGTGAAAAATTCTCTTTTTTAACCGGCGATAAATCATCTTCTGCTTTCGGAGTGTAATGAAAAGCATCAATTTTATTAAAGACCATGATCGTTTGTTTGTCGCCTGCACCAATTTCTAACAAGGTCTCTTTCACAACCCGTATATGTTCTTCAAACTGAGGATGACTGATATCAACCACATGCAGTAACAAATCAGCTTCTCTCACCTCATCCAAAGTCGATTTAAAACTTTCTACCAATTGCGTAGGTAATTTTCGAATAAAACCAACTGTATCAGTAAGTAAAAATGGCAAATTACCTATAACCACCTTCCTAACAGTAGTATCTAAGGTTGCAAACAACTTATTTTCCGCAAATACATCCGATTTAGAAATACAATTCATCAGGGTACTCTTTCCAACGTTCGTATACCCAACCAGGGCAACCCTCACCATTTCACCCCTTCCTTTTCGTTGAGTAGCCATTTGGCGGTCAATAGTTACTAATTGTTCCTTAAGCTTAGAAATCTTATCCCGTATAATCCGTTGGTCAGTTTCTAATTGAGTTTCCCCCGGGCCACGTAAACCAATCCCTCCTTTCTGTCTCTCCAAATGGGTCCACATGCGCTTCAACCTTGGTAGAATATATTGATATTGAGCAAGTTCCACTTGAGTCCTGGCATGAGAAGTACGAGCTCGTTGGGCAAAAATATCCAATATTAACCCGGTTCTATCCACCACCTTAACACCAAATTCCTTCTCTGTATTCCTAAGCTGACTTGGACTTAATTCATCATCAAAAACAACTACTTCAATCTCATTCTCCTTAACATAGTCTACAATTTCAGCCACCTTACCGGAACCGATAAAGGTGCGCGGATCAGGTTTTTCAAGCTTTTGGGTAAACCTTCGAACAGGAAGTAATCCGGCAGTATCGGCTAAAAAAGCCAATTCATCCATGTATTCCTGAATATCTTGCTCGTTTTGAAAACGATAAATTAAGCCAACTAATACAGCCTTCTCTTCCGTCTTAGGCTTTACAGTTTTCCGTTCAATCATCCTTTTCTAATTAATGTCCCACCGGATGAAATTTATCCAGGAACACTACCACCGCATTGCGTTCTTCTTCTTTTAAAGTATTCTGAAAAGATGGCATAATTACTTTTCCCATGGTAATAATAGTCAAACGTTGCTGATAATCCATAGTAGAAGCTGTTAAATCAGAAGCTCCTTGTAAACCTGCTTTTCCATCCTCACCATGGCAACGTTGGCAATGCATAATATAAACTGCTTGTCCATGAGCCTTAATATCATAAGCGGAAGAACCAGGATCCGTTTCAACCCCACTAATGGTTGGATTGGTAAAAGTGATACTGCGGGTACGTGCTACACCAAAAGCATAAATCAATAAAACAATGGACGCAGTCATCGCAACCTTATTCTCTTTTTTAACACCAACAATGGCTAAAGGAATTGAACCTATGACAGCAGCAATTTTTACATAAAACCATGAACCTAACTCAGCGGCCTGAGTAGCTAAATAAATACCGGTAGCAAGAAACAAAGTACTTATTACCATCTCCGGAATTTTAGTCCATTTACTCCATTTTTCTAATCCATCCTTTCTGTCGGTCAACAAGTAATAGGCCTTTACAAAGTAAATAATCATGAAAAGTACCACACTTAAAATGTGGGTGTGCATCATACCTGTGTGCATAAGCTTAAATTTTTAGGATTGCAAAGATAGGATTAGAGATTAGACAATAGACATCGAACAACAGATTCTAAACTTTTAAGCAAAATTAGCTGAGGTCAATTCCGGTTTCAATAAAAATTATCCACCTCAAACCACCAACCTATACTAATCCGGCCAGTTTTGAAATTTCCAACATTCTACGCATCGGTTTCTCTGCCAATATTCGCAATTCTTCCTGCATAAGCAATTCCGGCTTTTCATTCTTTAAACATAAATACACTTTTTCCAGGGTATTCAGCTTCATGTGCGGACAATCATTACAAGCACAATTGTTATTTGGAGGGGCTGGAATGAAAGTTTTACCCGGATTTGCCTTTTGCATTTGATGAATAATGCCGGTCTCAGTTACCACAATAAATTCTTGAGCTGAACTTCTACTTGTATAATTTAACAATGCGGTGGTAGATCCAATGTAATCAGCCAATTTCAAAACCGGTTCTTCACACTCCGGATGGGCAATAACTAAAGCTTGCGGATTCAAATCTTTCAAATCCTGAATACGTTGCTGCGAAAATATCTCATGTACCATGCAACTACCATCCCAAAGAATCATTTCCCTACCGGTCTTTTGCATAATATATCTACCTAAATTTTTGTCTGGTGCAAAAATGATTGGCTGATTTTTAGGTATGCTATTTACGATCGCCTCAGCATTACTACTGGTGCAAATTATATCGCTCAAGGCTTTAATTTCTGCCGTACAATTAATATAACTTACAACTACATGATTGGGATACCGATCTCGAAAAGCTTTAAATTCAGCGGGTGGACAGCTATCGGCCAAGGAACAACCTGCCTTTAAATCCGGTAAAATTACCTTGGTATTCGGATTCAAAATCTTGGCAGTTTCAGCCATAAAATGAACTCCGGCAAACAAAATAATATCCGCATCACTCTTGGCTGCTTGTTGACTTAAGCCCAAACTATCTCCAATATAATCGGCAATATCCTGAATATCAGGGTCTTGATAAAAATGCGCTAGAATAACCGCATTCTTCTCTTTCTTCAAACGAGCTATTTCCTCGAACAAATCCAAATCAACACCAATTTTCATGTTATCAACAGTAATTTAAATTATTAGAATTTTTTATTTTTTTAAATCTTCAAAACAAAAAAGAGATAGGTATAATAATATGCCTGTTGAAACTGTTGAAAACCTCCAGTTTTTCTGTTTTTCTACCAGTTTTTTTTCCAGGTTATTAGAAATTGAAAGTAGGCTTATTAACAAGAAAAAATAGGAAAATTCCTACAAAATCAACGAATTGCAAAGATACTAACACTTGGTTAAGAACTTAAATGAACAGCAATAAAAAATGTAAAATTTTCAACCTGACTATACCTGCCTAACTCGTTCATAAGTCCTGTATAGGTGATTATAACTCCTTTTTATTTATCCGGTTTTTGGACTATTAGGCAAGAGATTTAATATCTCCCTTTATTTGGTTTTAAGAAAATATGAACATAGCGTTAGGGAAATGAACAAGGTTTGTTAACCTAAATCAAACACGCTTAATAGAAATGAACAATTGGATGAAAAGGTCGTGAACTTATTCACAAAAAGGCTACGGAAAGCGCATGAATGCTATAAACTTTATAAAAAGTAGGTTGAAATAAAAATAATTTCCCGAGTTTGAATCCGATTTGTAGGGATATTTTTTAGTATGCGGGCCCCCTCCGCCTTCCGGGTGTTTGCAAATCCTTTACCCGATTGCGTTTAGGCGTTCGGGTCACGCTATCGGTTGTAGTCCTCGTAGCACTTGGCTAGCGCCGCGTGCTCCTGTGGGCTACTTACCTCTATCGTTGCCCGAGGGTGCAAGCTCCAAATTTCGTTTATTTTCCCCGGCCAGGTAGGTCGACTAGTTTAGATTCAAATGCTATATTTTAAAAGCTACTTTGCTAATTTCTTTCTTTTCAATTGGTATTACCTATTTTTTTGTTTTTCTAAAAGCTAGTGCCTCTGAAAATATACCATTCGTATTCTTCCATCTTTTTCCTAAGTTCGCACCATGGCTCAACCCCTTTTGGAAATCAAAAACCTGGTAACTGAATTTAGTAGCGATGGCTCCATACTAAAAGCAGTAAACGATGTTAGTTTTACCATTAACCGAGGCGAAACCGTTGGTATTGTTGGTGAATCAGGTTCCGGTAAATCAGTTACGTCATTAAGTGTGATGCGCTTAATACCTAATCCTCCGGGTAGAATAAGCGGTGGTGAAATAATTTACCATGGGAAAAATGGTCCTCAGGATTTATTAAAACTGAGCGATAAAGAAATGAGGTCTTTACGGGGAAATGAAATCGCCATGATTTTTCAGGAACCTATGACTTCCTTAAATCCGGTTTTTACTTGCGGAAATCAGGTTATGGAAGCAATTTTTCTGCACCAAAAGGTTAGTAAAGCCGAGGCAAAAAGTAAAACCATTGAACTGTTTAAGGAGGTTCAATTACCTCGTCCGGAAACAATTTTTGATTCTTACCCTCATCAATTAAGCGGAGGACAAAAGCAACGAGTGATGATTGCAATGGCTATGAGCTGCAATCCATCCGTATTAATTGCCGATGAACCAACTACGGCCCTGGACGTAACCGTACAAAAAACCATTTTGGAACTAATGCTCAAGTTGCAGCAACAACACGAAATGAGCATTATGTTTATTACCCACGACTTAGGTGTTATTGCTGAATTGGCTGATAAAGTTGTGGTGATGTATAAAGGTAAAGTGGTTGAACAAGGAAGTGTAAAAGATATTTTCAGTAATCCTCAACATCCGTATACAAAAGGATTGCTGGCCTGCAGACCCCCTTTGGATAAACGATTAAAATCCCTTCCGACGGTTAGTGACTTTATGACGGTTTCAGAAGAGGGTATTATCTCAGAAATTCCGCACAGCATTAAGGAAGTTACCGATGCTTATGTAGTAAGCAAAGAAGAAAGGGAAGCCAATCACCGGGAATTGTATTCCCGAACCCCGGTATTGGAAGTAAAAAACCTATGTACTTATTTTCCGCTAAATAAAGACTGGTTAGGAAAACCTAGAGATTATGTAAAAGCTGTTGACGACGTAAGTTTTAATGTGTATCCGGGCGAAACACTCGGATTGGTAGGAGAATCAGGTTGTGGAAAAACAACGCTGGGTCGTACCATTTTACGGCTTATTGAACCAACTTCGGGTCAGGCAATTTTTCAGGGAAAAGACTTAGCATCCCTTTCTCAAGCCGATTTAAGAGAAATTAGAAAAGATATTCAAATCATTTTCCAGGATCCATATTCCAGCCTGAATCCCAGAATTACAGTCGGACAGGCTATTATGGAACCAATGCAGGTGCATGGCATTTTAGGAAGTGATGCAGAACGAAAAACCAGGGTTATGGAACTTCTGACCAGGGTAAATATGCAGGAGCAACATTTTTTCCGCTATCCGCACGAATTTTCCGGAGGACAAAGGCAACGTATTTGCATTGCCAGAGCCTTGGCCCTTCGTCCTAAATTTATTATTTGTGATGAATCCGTTTCTGCACTCGATGTATCGATTCAGGCACAGGTTCTGAATTTATTAAACGAATTAAAGAGAGATAACCATTTCACCTATATTTTCATTAGTCACGATTTAAGCGTGGTTAAATTTATGAGCGACCGAATGGTGGTGATGAACAAAGGAAAAATTGAAGAGATGGGCGATGCGGATTCTATTTATGAAAATCCTCAAACCGAATACACCAAAAAGTTGATAGGTGCAATTCCAAAAGGAAGGCTGGAAGATATTGAAGCAGCTATTCGTTCCAAACAAGTGCGTTTAGATTCCATCACATTTTAAATCTATTTAAATGGATTCTTTATCACCTAATTTGTTCGTAAAGGATATCAATTCCAGTATTTCATTTTATAAAAAACTGGGATTTACCATCCTTAATCAGGTTCCGGAAACAGATGTACCAGTATGGGTTATGCTCCAATGTGGACAGGTGATAGTAATGCTGCAGAGTATGGAAAGTTTAGGTGAAGATATGCCTGAAATTAATCGTGGAAAAGGAGGTGCTTTAGTATTGTACATTCAAATAAAAGGTATCCGTTCGTTTTTTGAAAACTTGCAATCGCAGCAGGTAAAGATTTTAAAAGGTTTGGAAAAAACCTTTTATGGAGCTACCGAATTTACTATTGCTGATCCGGATGGATTTGTATTAACCTTTGCCGAAGACGAAGTCTAGTAAAATGGATGGTCCTGGAAGGATATTAACCAAGAAAAATTGATGTATTCACCGGGTTTTTTCCAGTTTATAGAAGATCATATTCAGGCAGATCCTGCAACCCTGGCCTTAAGGCAAAAGTCAGGAGCTGAATTTGATGTTAAATGGGCTCTGGAGCAAATTCATTGTTTACAGAAGGCAAAATACAAATTACCCACCTGGTATAAAGAACGCTGTTTATTTACCCGCAGAGCCTTGGAACAAGCAACTGCAGAGGAAGTTGCCCGCTATAAAGCCGGGTTATTTACAGGTGAGGTCTTGGTTGATTTAAGCGGAGGACTGGGTGTGGACGACTGGGCTTTTTCATCTGCATTTAAACAGGTGCTTAGTGTAGATTCTGACGAAGAATTGAATAAACTGGTAAGGTATAATTGGACGCGATTAGGAATAACGAATTGCCAAAGGATAACAGGTAAAGCGGAAAAGTTTATAGATCAAATTCCGCTTGATTCCACCGTTTACTTGGATCCCGATAGACGGGATGGTACTTCGAGAAAGTTTCTGCTGGAAGAGTGCTCGCCCAATGTACTTGAATTGGTGCCGGTTTTGCAAGAGAAAGGGTGCAAGGTTTACATTAAAATCAGCCCATTGTTTGAGGCCACCGAATTGGAACGAAAATTAAGCGGAGTTTCCAGAATACTTGCTATTGCTTATCACAATGAAATGAAAGAGTTGTTGGTAGAAATAGTACCGGAATCTGAGGCCAAGGTACAGCGGATAGCTGTGAACCTGAGCGATGGGAAAATACAGCAATTTCAGGGTAGGGGAGGAGCAGGGATAGGTGAAAGTAATGGGGAAGAAACCTGGTTTTTTGAGCCCAATGTGGCTTTAATAAAACTAAGGTTATGGAAAGAATATGCCGGAGAATTGGGCTTAAGCTATATACATCCGGAAACACCATTTTTAGTTGGAAATGAACCTGTAGAAAATTTTCAGGGAAGGCAATTTAAGGTGATAGCAAGGATGGAAGGGAACTTAAAGCAAGTTGGACGGTATTTGGCTGAAAATGGAATTAAAAAGGCGAATCTATCGGAACGAAACGCAGGCGCCGGAGTTGAAGAACTGAAGAAACAATTAAAGCTAAAGGATGGGGGAGAGGCGTATTTGTTTTTTATGAAAACCACGGCCGGTAAGATGCTTTGTATTCATGGAAGGCGAAACGAATAGACAGTTCATGAAAAGTGAGTTTGTTTGTTCTTGCACCCCGGGCAACGA
>JAIBAJ010000030.1 GCA_019695265.1 Bacteroidia bacterium
GTTGCCAACATTATTTCAATCATGAAAAAGGAAGACCGGCCTTACCAGCAAGTTACTCAGGTAAGTTCCAACTATTTTGTGGTTAGCATGAATGATTCGCTTCATCCTTATTTATTGGAAAGGCTTTTGAAAGTAGAGTTTGACAGGAGAAACATTAATGAAGATTTTGAATATGTAATTTACGATTGTTTTACGAGCAAAATAGTCTTCAGCAAGTACATCCCGCATGAAATTAATGAGGTGGCACCTGATCCGATAGAACCGCCCAAATGGGATAAAGACAACCATTATTTTGGAGTTTACTTTCCTCACAAATCCAGGTATCTTCTGAGTGAAATGGGCATTTGGTGGTTTAGTTCGGGCGTATTGCTATTGGTTGTGGCATTTTTTGGGTATTCCATGAGTGTTATTTTGAAGCAGAAAAAGTTAAGTGAAATCCGAAATGACTTCATTAACAACATGACACATGAGTTTAAGACCCCGGTTTCAACAATTAGTATTACCGGAGAAATGTTAGCAAAACCCGGGGTTCAGCAAGATCCAACGCGAATTTCCAGGTATGCCACTATTATTACCGAAGAAACCACCAGGCTACGTAACATGGTTGAACGATTGTTACAAATGTCGGCCTATGACCGTGAGGTAAAGCTAAACCCTGTGGAATTGGATCTGCACGAAATAATTGAACACTCCGTACAAAGCATGGAACTGCTATTAAATGACCGAAATGGTTCCATATCTTGCAAACTTGAAGCACCTAACCACCTGCTTCGAGCCGACAAAGTTCACCTAACTAATGTAATTTATAATCTCTTGGATAATGCTATCAAGTACAGTGTTGAAAACCCGAGGATTGAAATTCAGACTTTTAATTCCAACAAGTACATCCATATTCAAATTAAAGACAATGGAATCGGAATGAGCAAGGATGCACAAAAACACATATTCAACAAATTCTACCGTGTATCAACCGGCAATATTCATAAAGTAAAAGGATTTGGATTGGGATTAAATTATGTAAAACTAATTGCAAAAGCTCATAAGGGATTTGTAAAACTGGTAGAAAGCGTTCCGGGAAAAGGAAGTATTTTTGAAGTAGGGTTAAGAATCGGGGAATAAAAACAAGTGTTTTTGGATGCTAATAAAATTGAACCTCATTTAAGATAGCATTCCCGGTTTTAGGCCCAACGATTATTCTACCGAATCAACCACAACAGTGATATTTTTATCAGAGGATTGAATTACCTTTTCTACTTCGCTAAACCAATCCTTTCCATAACTTAGGTAGAAATTGGCAAAATTATCTCTCCGTTCCTGTAGGCCTGAACCCGGAAAAAGCTTGTCTTTTATTTTCCTAAGCTGACTTACCTGAGTATCCAATCTGGTTTTATTGGCCCGCAACATCTTTGTTTCCAGGTTTTCCATTCCATTCAGCCATTTTTGAACTTCGGCCTTGGCTGTTCCTTCCAGACTTTTATCAACTTTAGATGCCACTTCAACCAACCTTTCCAACCAGGGCTGCACCCCAAGCTTAATTTCGTTTAAATCAATCCCTTCTGAATTATTCAAAACAAACTTCCTGACTAATTCTTCTTCCGGCAAAAACAAATCTTCCACTTCCATTCCCAGCCTCACTAAACGAGCAGCAATACCGGAATCAATCCATACCAAGGAATTTCTTAGCCACAACACCGGAAAGCTTATACTGTTTTGTTCAAACATTTTCCGGTATTGCATCCAATAGGCCAATTCACCTGCACCACCCACATAAGCCACATTGGGTAGAATTTTCTCCTGGTACATGGGTCTCAATACCACGTTGGGACTAAACCGTTCGGGATGGGAATGAATTTCAGCCTTTAATTCATCAGGCGAAAAATGCACATTGGTATTTAAAACGTCATAACCTGTATCTTTCTTAACCAAACGTTCCCGAAAACCCTTTCCGGTATAAAACACATTAATCTCCCGCGGATTTACCATGGTTTTATAGCCTAAGTTCCCTAATTGAGCATTGGTTTCCTGCACCAAAGGATAATTCGTGTTTTGAAATATATCCCTTTCCAATTCGTCAACAAATTGCTGTTTTAATGCTACATGCCTTGGATCCAAAACTACCAAGCCATGTTCAGCAAAAAGTTCATTGGCCAATTGAAAAGTGGCAGCTCCCAGGGTGGTATTTTCCAAATAAATTCTTTTAAAAAACCCAAGCAACTCTTGACCTGTTGGAGAGCTCCCCAATAAAGGTTCCAGTTCTTGTAAGAATTCTTTCAGACCGTTGGTACTAACCTCGCCGGCCATTCCGGTTTCTGATGGCTGCCATTCCAACTTTTTACCAAATAAATAAAAATGGTTTATTTCTGCTAAATCATGATCCTCGGTATGCATCCAGTAAACCGGAACAAATTTGTAAGGATGGCCAAGTTCCGAAGCATATTTTTCCATGGACTTGGCTAAATTTATTACCGAAAAAATTTTATAAATAAAGTAAAGCGGTCCGGTAAAAAGACAAAGTTGGTGACCGGTTGTAATAGTAAAGGTATTAGAACTATTTAAACTATCGATGTGTTGAATAGCCGCAGGATAAAGACTTTCCTTGCCGGAATATTGTTCCTTTAGCGCATTTACCAAGGCGTTACGGTTCGTTTTAAACCGTTGATGTTCCTTAATTTTTTGAAGAATAGCATCCGGATTTTGAAATGAACCGGTAAAGGATAGCAAATCCGCCTTGTTATCCAGGTAATCCAGAATTAAAGAGTCGAACTGCCCGGAGTTCAGAAATGAAATTGATCTAATATCCATACCAACTGCGCTACGCCTGTAGGCTAGTGTCTATTTTTTTCCTCCAAAAATGTTTCTCAATCCTTTTTCTGCTTCCTTTTTGGCTTTTTCTTCAGCGGCTTTCTTAGCTTTATCAGCTTCGGCTTTTGCTTTAGCTTCCAATTCTTTTTTCTTCTTTTCTGCTTCGGCTTTCAACTTTTCTGCCTCTGCTTTAGCTTTATCTTCGGCCTGTTTTTTCATTTTGGCAGCTTCTTCCTCGGCTTGCTTTTTCAATTTATCTGCTTCCGCTCTTGCCTTGTCCTCCGCTTCCTTCAATTTTTGTTTAGCTAATTCTTCAGCTTGCTTTTTCAAATCGTCGACCGCATTTTTGGCTGCATCCTTTAATCCTGTTTTTACTGTTGGTTTAGCAATGGTACCTCCTACTTTCACATCAATGTTTACCTTTTCACCGAGACTTAATTGGGTTCCTGCGGCTTTGTTGGCTTGAGCTAAAAGTCCGTTAACAGCTTGGGTTGCTTGTGCAGGCATTTCACTGGTTGGAATGGTAAACTTCATATTGTAATCCAAACTTTGATCAAAACCGGTAAATCCGGCAATGTTCACATTTGACTTTCCTAAAGCCAAATCATATGGTTTCACCTCTACTTTACCATCTTTAAATTCATACTGAACTTTTACATCATTCAGGGCCAATTTTTTATACTTATCCATTTTTAGGGCATCGGCCACTTTGTTCAACGGCTCAAAATTGGAAATGGTAACCGTTTTAGTGGTTAAGATTCCACCTCCGCTTAAGGTTTTCAAATCAGGATTTAACGCATTATCCATCACAGCGGCAAATTTTAATCCGGTGCTAAATTTCCCTTGGCATTGTTTAGCAATAGGGGCAAGCTTTTCAACCGTATTGAATGTTTTAAATGTCTTTTGGATATCGAAATCAGCCACTGAAAAATCGAAATTCACTTTTGGTTTAAGCAAATTTTCCACATTGTACGTACCATTCATGGTAACTTGTCCATCCAACATACTGGCTTTAAGGCCCGACAAGTCTGCTTGTTTATGCTTCACAAGCACTGTTCCTGAAATATTTTTTAAATCATAAACATCGTAAACCAAATGTCCGATGCTGGTGGCCAATTTCACATCTAAATTTGCAGGGATATCCGGAGCTGTAAGGGCGGCAGTGTCCGGAGCTGCAGGTTCATCGTCTTCGGGAACACTTGCCATTAGTTCATCAGCGTTTAAATAAGTCGATTGGAAGGTAAAATCGCCTTTAAGGGTTTCATTTTTAAAATAATAAGCTAGGAAATTCTCAATTTTCCCTTTCATGTTCAAATCACTTTTCCCAATTTTAGCCTCAAATTGTGATAAATCTAAAAACTGAGGTGAAAAATTCAAGTATGCTTTTTTAATTTCAACAGGAAGTTTTACAGCTTTAGTATTGTAAACAATATCCATTAGAATCAGTTGACCATCAGCCTTAAACTTTTCGTACTCTTGTTTATCAATCATACTTTGTTTTCCTTCCAATTTAATGTCGGCAATAATGGACCCATTCAGTTTTTCTTCCTTTTCTAAAGGAATTACATCGCCTAAACTTCCTAAATTAATTTTACCCAAAATTTCTCCTTTAATGGAAGGATCAGAAACAGGGGTTTTCACCAGCAAGGAAATATCAACCGGATTCTCCGAAATGTCGAAGTGAAATTTCTTAATATCAATAACGGTATTATCAGGAGTTCCTTTACCATTTATATCCACTTGTAGAGCAATATTCTTAACATCTTTAGGTAGACTCGGGTATTTGAAATATCCATTTTCTACCAGAATCTTCAATCCGAAAGCAGGCAAAATTCGTTCATTGTAAACCCCTTTAGCATAGCCATCCAGTGCCAATTTTCCGCTGGTTTTTACACTTTCAAAGTCCTTCATAAATACAGCAGGAATCAAAGAAAGGATGTTTTTAAATTCTGTTTTCTTTGCTCCAAATTTGAGGTCCATATTGATATCATTAGCCGGCATTTCAACCCAACCTTCCCAGGCCAGCTCCAAAGCATTCAATACTAAGGAATTGTCTTTTAACACATACTTGCTTTTCACCAAATCGGCATCTACCTCAGCATCCAAAGCAACTTTTGTTTTATTAAAATAGGTAATACCGCCATAGCTTAAATCCATACGTTCAATTTTCAGCTCATTTTCCAGGGTTGTTTGAGCATCTGAAAAATCGCCGCTTAGGGCATAATCTAAATCCTTGAGGTAGGTATGAATATTCGAACTATCATCATCAAACCGAATAATTGCATCGGTAATTTCTAATTTCTTCAGTGACAAGCTAAAGGACGTGGATCCTTCTTTTTCCTCCTTCTTCTCTTCGGGAGGGGTAGGTTTAACGATGTTCCAATTAGCAAGACCATTGCTTAGTTTCAAAGCCTTGATTTTGGGCTGATTCAGAAACAAACCATTTACCTTGTATTGTCCACCGTTGATAACACTCATTAAATCCAGGTTTACATCAAAGGATTTTACATAAACCAGGGTATCTCCTTCAAAATCCTTGATACCAACCAGGGAAAAGTTTTCCAATTCAAATCGCAAGTTAGGGAAACTGCGAATTAAGGTCAGGTCAAAATCTCCAAAATCCATTTTCGCATCCAGGCGCTTATTGGCCTCCTCTTTTACTTTGGCAATAATTTTATCCTTGAAAAGAAAAGGAAGGGCTACTAAAGTGGCAATAAATAATCCAATAAAAATTAAGATTCCGTAAAGAATTTTCTTTTTCATAACGAAAGTAAGGGTTGTTTATTCGGCAAAAATAGGGGATTTGTCGGTTGAGATGGAAAAGGGAACAATGTTTAGGAAAATCAAACGGCCGCAGAAGGACTTTCAAACTATAAAAATTTTACCTTTACCCACCAAACAACCCTTACCAATATGGATTCGAAAAAAGAAAAACAACTCTGGAAAATGGCTAAAAAAAGGGCATCATTCCAACGCCACTTGATAACCTATCTGGTGGTAAATGCTTTTTTTTGGGCGATATGGATAATTGGAGGTGAAGATGGAGAAAGAGGTCATGCCTGGCCCATCTGGTTCACTTTGGGATGGGGAATCGGCATCGTTTTTTCCTATTTCAATGCCTATGGTTCCAGCGCCGACATTTTAGCTGAACGAGAATTTGAAAAACTAAAAAAGAAAGCGGGCGAATAGCTCTTGCCTTACCATGTTTAAACCTGTTTACACCTTCTTAACTTTTCTGGTATTCATTGGCTTTTCGGCCTATCCTCAAACCAATTCATACCGATCTGCACAAAACCCACATTATTGGAAAAATAAACTTCCAAGGCCAGGTTATTGGCAGCAAGATGTTCACTATAAAATTAAGGCCAGTATCAATGAAAAAAACATGATCGTGAGTGGTGATGAGGAATTAACCTATTGGAATAATTCACCCGACACCCTGCGCTTTGTCTATTTTCACTTGTATCAAAATGCCTTTCAGCCCGGAAGCTATGCCCATTCCTTAAATGTTAACAATGGAAACCCTCCAAAATATGGAGGATATGAATCCAGGGGTTTAGGCACCAAAATTCTGGAAATTAAATCGGCCAAAGGGAATGTGCTTATTTCCGAACTGGATAACACCATTATGAAAGTGCGTTTAAACGAGCCTTTGCTTCCCGGACAAAACACCACGTTTAATATCAAGTTCAAAACCTTCTTCGATGCCGGTAGTATTCGCCGAAGGATGAAGGTTTTTATGTCGTCCGGATCCCTTCATTTCGATGGTGTGCACTGGTATCCGCGTATTTCAGTTTACGACGAAAAAATGGGATGGGACACCCAACAACATCTTGGAAAAGAATTTTATGGTGACTATGGCACCTATGATGTCGAACTCACCTTTGCTAACAATTACATTGTGGAGGCAACCGGAGAATTAAAAAACGAATCGGAAGTTCTACCCAAAGAATTACGAGCCCGTTTAGACATTTCCAATTTCAAAGACAAACCTTGGGATTCTAAACCTTCCGTCATTATTCCTTACGATTCCACCAAAACCAAAACATGGAAATACCATGCTGAAAATGTGCACGATTTTGCCTTTACCGCAGACCCCAACTACCGAATTGGAGAAGTTAACTGGCAAGGCATTCGCTGTATAGCCCTGGTGCAGGAACCTCATGCCTCCAAATGGCAAAATGCTGCCGAATACACTGCCGAAGTTATTAAGACTTACAGCAAGGAAATAGGACGATATATTTATCCTAAAATGGTAGTAGCCGATGCCAGAGATGGAATGGAATACCCAATGTTAACCTTAGATGGTGGCGGCGACCCAGATTACCGAAGCTTGTTTGCTCATGAAATAGGACATAATTGGTTCTATGGAATGGTTGGAAATAACGAAACGTATCGGGCAGCATTGGACGAAGGTTTTACCCAATACATTGAAACCATTGCCCAACGTAAAATCGACGGGGAATACGACACCGTTGTTCCTTCCCAAAATGCTTATGTAAGAAACTTTAAAAAGCGAGACCTGGTAACCGATCGCTATTACATGAACAACTACATGAACGACGCCGTTCGTGGAAACGACAAACCTCTCAACACGCATAGTGACGAATTTGAAACCGCTCTTGGACATGGAGGTGGCTATCGAAATGTTTATTATAAAACCGCTACCATGTTGGCTAACCTGGAATATGTTTTAGGCGATAGCTTATTTAATGCGGCTCTGAAAAACTACTTTCAGCAATGGCATTGTGCTCATCCTTACCTCGAAGATTTCCGAAATTCATTTATTCGATTTACCAAAGTGGATCTGAATTGGTTCTTTGACCAATGGCTTGAAACGACCAAACACATTGATTATTCCGTTAAATCAATTCGAAAAACAGAAGCAAAAAACACCTATGCCATTACCCTGGAAAGGAAAGATGAAATGCAAATGCCTATCGATTTCAAAGTTATTGTAGACGATTCAACTGCTTACGACTTTCACATTCCAAACAACTGGTTTGTTAAAAAAACCGACGCCAATGTTTTACCACGCTGGATTGGCTGGGGAAAGGTAAACCCCACTTACACTTTTAAAGTTGTTGCTGAAAACGGTATCAAAGATGTAATTATCGACCCTTCATACCGACTGGCCGACGTAAACATGCTGAACAATAGCAAAAAATCCAAACCACGCTTGCTTTTCGACAGCCAAATACAAAACGCCTCTGACTGGAAACAATACGAAGTGTTTGCCCGTCCTGATATTTGGTATAACTTTTACGATGGGGTAAAATTGGGATTTCATGTAAACGGAAATTACATGAATCATTCCCATATTTTTAGCCTGAGTGCCTGGGCCAACACCGGTTTCCTGCAATATCGCCCCGATACCTCTGCCGGAATCAATGGATTTGATATTCTTTCCTTTAATTTTTTGTACAAAACCAACCTGGATAAAATTTCAAAAAACAGTTGGGTTAGCCTAAACCTGAAATGGTTAGACGGAATGCAAGGATACAACCTGGGTTTTGAAAAGTTCTCCAAAGATTCCAAAAACAGATTCTTCCTGCAATTTAAAGGAATGTATCGACATGGTTATAACCAATTAAACTACCTCAACAACTCCAACGATTGGACGGTTAATAAATTGAATAGCACTGTGATAGCAGGCATTGAACATAAATATCAATATGTTCACGGACAAGGCAATATCCAATTTTGGATGAAAACCATTGGTCCGGGAAGTGAATTTAACTTTTCTCAAATCGGCTTGCAGGTAGTAAACAAAAACCAATTGGATAAATTGGGTATCAATACCCGATTCTTTGCCCTTTTCGGAACCGGAAACAACACTCCACTAGAAAGCAAAGTATACTTAGCCGGCGCAAGTCCGGAAGAAATGATGGACAACAAATATGTGCGTTCGGCGGCCTTTTTCCCGACGGCGTGGACCGGCATGGGCGACAATATTCGACACATGCAATATGGAGGGGGATTGAATTTGCGCGGGTATGCCGGTTATTATGCTCCAACGCTAGACAATCAAGGAAATCTAGTATTAAATTATGCCGCTACATCAGGTTCTGCCGTGAACTTAGAAGTGGAGTTTGATAAATATTTCGGATGGAAACCCAAAAAACTGGGCGAGTATTTCGATCTGGATGCTTATTTATTTGCCGACGCAGGGGTATTGAATCGCAATGCTCCCAAAGAGAAATTTCGCTTGGGTCCTTTACGTGCAGACGCCGGGGTAGGCATTGCTTTCACGATTAAAAAATGGGGATTTTTACAAAAGCCAAAACCTTTAACCATCCGTGCTGATTTTCCGCTTTGGTTGAACCGAACTCCTGCCATTGACCCTGCTAATTTCCAATTCAGATGGATGTTGGGCATCAGTCGAGCCTTTTAGTTTTAGTATTATGCGGGCCGCTTTTGCCTTCCAAAATTTATGCAAGGCCCGGAGTTGGTAAATAAGGCAAAATCGCCGGGCTATTCACTGCAAGTCCTCGCCCCGAAAGGGTTCGGGGCTGTGGGCTTTCCGTTTCTATCCCTGCCCGGAGTCCGTGCAAGCCCTGGTATAGCGTTTTGACCAATTCATTTCAATCTTGGTAGGGAACGTAAAGCTGCAATAGAATTCTATTCCGGTAATAGGGTGATACGAAAAACTTAGATAAGCGGGAGGTAAATTGGGTTTGCACCTCGGGCAACGATAGAGCCAAGTAGCCCACAGGACCCCTATGGCGTTAGCCTAGGGGGACGAGGACTACAGGCGATAGCGTGACCCGAACGCCAATAAACTAACCATTGTTCATGCAGGATTTTGGTTGGCGGAGGGGGCCCGCATCCAAAAAAACAAAGCAAATACTAATCAAAACCAGGTAATTCAAAAATTAGTTAAGAATTAAATGAAACCAGGAACTAAAATGCTTTTGCCTTTTCCATTACCTTTGCAGGCTTATAACCCGCCATCATGGATGCTTACCAATCCTTACATTACGATGAAATGTTCTTTGAAGCAGATGCTTTAATTGCTCAGGGAAAAATTACAGAAGCCATCTCGACCTTGGAAGCCATACTTGCTTCGGACCATTCCTACGGTAAAGCATACAATCACTTGGGCTGGATTTATGAAACCAAATATAAAGACTATACCAAGGCCGAAGAATTTTACAAAAAATGCTATGCCTATACTCCGGAATATCCGGCGGTGTATGTGAATTTAGCTGTGGTACTTTCTACCCTTGGAAAATACGAAGAATTAAAACGGATTTTAGAGAAAGCCCTCACGGTTCCGGGGGTGGAGAAATCGACTGTTCACAACGAATTTGGCATAATGCATGAATTACAAGGCGAATACAAATTAGCTATCGAAAGTTACAAGAACGCCATACGTAACTCACTGAACGACAACAATGTAGAAACCTATCGCAAATCCATTCAACGGGTAAAAACCAAGATGGAAGTGCTTTTTGATTAAACTTCTGAAACCATAACAACCATGTTTGATAAAATTTACCAATACAATTTTCCAACCCGCATCCGATTTGGAGCCGGTGCTATGCTTGAAGTAGCGCCCCATTTAAAACAAGAAGGTTATTCTCGTCCGTTGGTTGTTACCGACCCGGTAGTAAAAGACCTGCCATTTTTCAAACAATTGCTAGCCTCGTTAGAAGCTCAGGGATTAAAACCAACTGCATTTTACGATATTCATAAAAATCCGGTAAAAAGTGATGTATTGAAAGGTGGGGATGTATTTGATTTGGAAAAATGCGACAGTATAGTAGGCATAGGTGGTGGTGCTGCCCTGGATGTAGCTCGGGCCATTTGTTTGCGTATTAACCACCGTCGCGATTTATTCGACTATGATGATTTAATAGGTGGAGACCAGTATGTAACGGAAGAAGTTCCCTATTTTGTAACTCTTCCAACCACTAGCGGTACAGGAAGTGAAGTTGGACGTTCGGCTATTATAAGCGAAGACGAAACCAAACGCAAACGCATTTTGTTTTCGCCCAAACTATTAGCCAAAGTTGTTTTTGCAGATCCTTTATTGACCATGGATTTACCGGCCTTTGTTACGGCAGCCACCGGTATGGATGCCCTAACCCACAACATGGAGGCATTTTTGGCTAAAGGTTTTCATCCTATGGCTGATGGAATTGCACTGGAAGGAATCAATTTGGTGGTAAATTCCATTGAAAAAGCCACCAATAGCCCCGACTTGGAAAGCAGAAGTAAAATGATGATAGCCTCCTTGATGGGAGCCGTGGCTTTTCAGAAAGGATTAGGCGTGGTCCACTCCCTTGCTCACCCATTAAGCTCGTTGCTCGACACCCACCATGGATTAGCCAATGCAGTAAACATACCGTATGGAATGAAATTCAATATTGCAGGTTTTGAACACCGTTTCAAACGCATTGCTACTGCCATGGAATTGAAAGAGCAAAGTGGAGAAGCTGTGGTAAAAGCCTTGTTTGATTTGAATACCAAAATCAATATTCCGCATAAACTCAGTGCAATTGGTGTAAAGCAAGAACATTTAGATACACTGGCCGATTTGGCTGAGGCCGATTTCTGCCATCCGAACAATCCAAAACCGGTTTCGCGTCAGGATTTCAGGAACATTTACCAAGAAGCCCTTTAGGAAAGAAGCAATGGATTACAACCTGCTTAAATCCTTGCACATCATTTTTGTGGTAACTTGGTTTGCCGGACTATTTTACATTGTTCGGTTATTTATTTACCACGCCGAAACGTTGGAACTAGCTGAACCAGAACGAGGTATTCTACAAAAGCAATATACCAAAATGGAATATTTGCTTTGGAATGTTATTACTCAGCCTTCCATGCTTTTTACGGTTTTATTGGGTCCGGCCCTGGGTTGGGTACTTGGCATTTTTCAATCAGGAGAAGCATTGAAAGCCAATCCCTGGATGCATGCCAAGTTGTTGTTTGTGGTTTTATTGTTGGCTTACCATTACTCTTGTCATGTTATTTACAAGCAATTACAACGGGGAGAGATTAAATACAAATCCGGACAATTGAGGATGTGGAATGAAGTAGCAACACTTTTGCTGGTTGCCATTGTATTTATAGTGGTGTATAAAAGTTCGCTGGATGCTGCCAAGGCTTTGGGAGGATTTGTTGTATTTGCCCTTGTTTTATTTTTATTAATCAAACTAGCTAAGCGTTTAAGAGAAAAGAAATGATTGAAAACTACAAATGTAAAATTCGAGTTCAAATTCGATTTGGAGATACCGATGCATTAGGGCATATTAACAATGCCAAGTACTTAAGCTACATGGAAGTTGCCCGAATTAAGTACTTCGATGATCTATTTGGACAAACCATTGATTGGAACGAAGAAGGTTTTATTTTGGCCAAGGCAGAAGTTAATTTCAGAAAGCCGATCTTTTTAACCGACACCATTGATTTACATGTTCGCACCTGCCGATTCGGGACCAAGAGTTTTGACATGGATTATGTGTTTATCAGAACAGACAAGGAAGGCAAGCAAGAAGTGGTAGCCACCGGATTAACGGTTCAGGTGACTATGAGTTTCAGGCAAAACATGTCAATTCCGGTTCCAGGCAGATACAAAGAGATCATTGAAGCTTTTGAAGGAGTAACTTTCTAGGAATTTGACCTGGAATTTGGCAGTTTAAATAACTACCATAACTTTGTACAACATGCGAAAGCTCTGCACCTTTATTTTGGCATCCATTTTAATGGCAAGCGTTAATGCCTTTGCACAGGATACCATACCTGATTATTTTCCGCCGAAGGAGGGTCTGGGTGACAATAGCCATTCTTACACGGGCAAATCGGATGACAAGCAGCGTTACTTCAAGATGGTTCATAAAACCAATCCGTTTACCTTGTTGGTTGGAAATACCTTTTACAATTCTGAATTGAGGTATATGAACGAAACCGTTCTTTATAAAAACTTCACGTTGGTATTAAGTGCTTCCTATTTGTTCAAAGGAATTTTGCTTAGAAGCATAGAAAACCTCGATTCAAACAAGCTAAATGGATATCCCAAACTGGCTTTAAATGGCTTTCGATTCCAAACTGCATTAAGATTTTATCCAATTTCACGAATAAGGGCTCCGCGAGGATTGTGGCTTGGCCCTCACTTTTCTTATTTACATTATGTATTAAAGCCAAAAAGTTCCAGCCTTCCCGACGCGATAGAAGTAACCCATTGGAATGTTAATTTACTACTGGGCTATCAATTTATAGCCGGTCGGGTTTGTTTTGATTTATATGCCGGAATTGGATTCAAGAAAAACAATTGGTATTATGTTGATTCATCCGGCAAACAACGAATGGAAGAACTTTACCAATTTTATCCTTTTTATGGTATGCCACTCAAGTTAAACTTTGGTGCTAATTTTGGCCTTGCTTTTTAACCTATGCTTCAACCCTATTTATCCAATAAACCGGCCTGGTTACAGGTATTGGCCTTATTTTCTTTAGCCATTTGTTGCGCCAGTATTGCCAGTTTTATTGGCTTTATGGTCATTAAGTTTACTTACGGGATAGATGTATTGGCAATAGAAGCCGTGCTTAGCGATTTCAGCAATCCGGTAACTATTCCGGCCTACCGCATACTACAGATATGTCAGATTCTTGGTGTATTTATTTTACCACCATTATTGATGGCACAATTTATCACCGGCAATGCATTGGATGTACCGGGAGCCCTAGTAAAACCGGGTGTAATAAAAATAGGATTGGGCATTTTAATTATGTTGGCATTGCAACCAACCATCAATTTTTTGGCAGAATGGAATTCTAATTTGGATTTTCCGGATGCATTGGGAATAGAGCAATGGATGAAGAGTTCAGAAAAAAATGCGGCTTATTTAACAGAACTTTTTTTGGACATGAAAGGAATTCCGGATTTAATTCTCATCGTATTCATCATTGGTATTTTAACTGGAATAGGTGAAGAGTTTTTTTTCAGAGCAACCTTACAAACCATATTTCAACGGTTTACCGGAAATAAACATGTAGCCATACTTCTTGCAGCTTTTGTTTTTAGTGCTTTGCACATGCAGTTTTATGGGTTCTTTCCCAGGTTTTTGTTAGGTATTGCCTTGGGATACATGTTTGTTTGGAGCGGTAGTATTTGGGTTCCGGTAGTGGCACATGCATTTAATAATTCCATGGCTGTTGTACTCAGTTACCTAATCAAGCACCAACACGTGGATAAATCAATAGAAACCATAGGTATCGAAGGCAACTTAAAACCTTTGTTACTTTCGGTGGTGTTAAGCGCATTCTTTATTCAACAGTTTTACAAGCGTCGGATAGATTATTTGGATTAGGGTTTAGCAAAGCCGCCCCGATGCCACAATCCAAACATCTTCGTTTATCGCAAAATTCTGATTTTAGTTCAAGTAAGGCCTGACTATCAAATGCATTATTCGGTTTAAAACCAATGGACTCAAATCCACGCGAAACTTCATTGTTCTCTTCCGGAGTTTGTTCTAGTAAACGCAAGGCCTTTTCTTGCAATCGCTGGCCCAGGTGTTGCTTATTAACCAGGAATAACATTGGCACTACGGAATTGATTAATATACTTTGTATGGCTGCTTCTCCCAATTGGTTTCCGGGAGTTTTACTTAGTTTGCCAAACCGGTAATGGGTTTTCCAATACTCGGAAGGTTTAACTTTGAACACTTGAGAAATTTCTGCAAGCGATTCGGAATGAACCATTTGAGAAAGCAAACGGTCTGATTGGTGAAGAACGGCTGCAAATTGAGCCAACCGTAGCGTTGGAAAGTTACCGGGTCTCAATCTCAGGAATTTCCAAACATGTCCTTGAATTGGATGTAAATCAAATTTATGCTGCAGAAACCGATATTCCTTTTGCAAATTCAGATAATACTCATCCTTCAGCGCATCCTCTAACAATCCCGCTTGTCCAAAAACCAAGGCTTCTAATTGAAACAAAGAATTGCGGTGTTTAGCAATTACTAACCAGGGCAAGGATTTGGCCATTAATTCAAACGGAACACCATTTACATGAAACCCAAAATTTCGGGCCAATAACCAATAGAAAGCCTCTTCTAAATTGTTGTTATTCAGTTTTAAGCTGATTTCTACTTCCAATGCCTTTCTTTCCATTCGGTTAATGGTGAGCCTTTGCAACCAAAAGCTTCTTAAACTTTCATTGGCTTGGGAAAAATCATTGGAACATGGGATCCATAGCCGGGATTGAAGCAACTGTTTATAATGGTCCCACATGGTCCAATCTACCCGATTCTTCAATTCAAGACAAGGAATAGGTTCTCCACTTTTTCTATGAACAATTCTATCACTATCCAATACTACATGTAAGATAATATTATCGTAATTCTCATCACCGGAATGTTTATGAACATCCCAATCGGAAGCTTTGATATGTATTTCCACATTACCGGCCCAGGTTGTATTACCCAATTTCAGTAAGGCATTCCTAAAATCGGGACCGGCGTGAGAATTTAGCTCACCGGGTTTAAGTATTTGCAAATCTTCACCAGTGGAGGTTCGAAGAGAATCTTGATTAAACAGGCGAAATTGCCAGAGGTAGAAAAGAAAACGTTCTGTCATAAAAAAAGAATAAATTGAATACCATATATTTCGAGAGCAAATATAAAAATCATTTTAATATGGACTTAAATTTTAGTTTTACACGAATGTCCACTTGGAAATTTTGTAGTGTAAATTTGCAGCAGATGAATTCATACACGGACACGTTAAAGGATCAGGGCAGAAGGAGACAATTGTGTATACAGTTGAAAGAAAAGGGCATTGTTGATTCCGGGGTTTTGAAGGCACTGGAAAAGGTTCCCAGGCATTGGTTTTTAGATTCGGCTTTTTACGACAAGGCTTACAGTGACATGGCCTTCAAAATTGGAGCCGGACAAACCATTTCCCATCCATCAACGGTTGGGTTTCAAAGTCAGCTTTTGATGATTGAAAGAGGCGAAAAAGTGTTGGAAATAGGGACAGGAAGTGGTTATCAAACCGCCATATTATGTGAATTGGGGGCTAAGGTATTTTCAATAGAGCGGCAAAAATCCTTATACGATCGCACCAAAATATCGCTACCTGCAATGGGTTTTCAGGCCAAGCTTTTTTATGGTGATGGTTACTTAGGGCTACCTACCTATGCACCGTTCGATAAAATAATTGTTACAGCCGGTGCACCCTTTATACCTCCGGCCTTAGTGGAGCAATTAAAACCCGGTGGAATTATGGTTATTCCGGTTGGAGAAGGTGAAAAACAAGAGATGCTCACCTTAATTAAAGATCCTCAGGGAAAGGTTGAAACTTACCGTCATGGCGACTTTAAGTTTGTTCCATTACTTGAAGAAAGATCCCATTAAAAAGGCTTATTCCCAATCGGGGTTGGCAGAAATACCAAACAAAGCAAAGTCATATTTTACAGGATCCTCCGAATCCATGCTTCGTAAAACGGAGTCCAGTTCCTCTACTGCTTGCCAATCGTTTTGTTTACGCCCCAGGAGACCCAATTCTCTGGCCACTTTACCGGAGTGCACATCGAGGGGACAAGACAATTTGGAAGCGGGAAGATTCCACAACCCAAAATCTACTCCACGTTGATCTTTTCGAACCATCCAGCGTAAAAACATATTGATTCGCTTACAAGCCGAATTTTGGCTAGGATTAGAAACATGTTTAGCCGTTCGGGCAGGGAAGGCATTCGCAAAGAATTGCTCCCTAAACCCAACAATACTTTGCTTAAAATTGGTATGTGTTGGTTGAAAATCTTTTGCAAATACGGCTTCTAAACTTGGATACTTCCGGTATATACCTTGAAGCGATTGCAAAAAATAATGTAAGTCTTCAGAATTAAAGGTCCGATGTACAAAAGGCCTTAGCTTCTTAAGGTCATTCAAGGTATGGTTCCTGACAAAATCAAAGGGATGGTCTTCGAGCAATTCGATTAAGTTTTGCCCACTTTTAAGTATAATTTTCCGATTTCCCCAGGCCAGGGTTGCAATTAAAAATCCCATTATTTCAATATCCTCGAGCCGAGAATACCGGTGTGGGATGGAAATTGGATCCGTTTCAATAAAAGCCTTTCGGTTATAGGTATCGGCCTTTTGATCCAAATAGTCCTTTATCCAAGCTTGCGCGGCCATTAAATCTTAGTAACCCCTCCACTCACAATAAACTTCATCACATCCGATGCACTTGATTCGGGTGGCACTTCGGTAATATTATCTTTATGTGTAATGTACAATTCGCCGGAGAAAGCGTAGGAATGCGGAAAATAAACGGCGACAAAATCGGAACCTAGTCCTAAGTCGCTCAAATTCTTTTGAGTAATAAATCCTGCTCGGTACAAATTGGAATCCTTGCCTAGTTTTACCACCACCGGCTTACCTAATCTCTTCTTTTTGTCAACGAAGGTAGAAAGCAAGTCGCGAACCGAAAAGTAAATAACCTTAATTAGTGGAGCCCGTTCGATAAGCTTATCGAACTCATACACCAAGCGGCGGTTTAGGAAGTGTGAACCCAAATAACCAATAACTACCAAAAAACACAGGCCCAGCAAAATGCCGAGTCCGGGAATAGGTTGGTTAGGCACCAAGAAGGCGAAACTGCGGTCGAGGAAATTAAACACCATGTAAACCGCATACACTGTAACAGATATTGGTGCTACGTACAAAACACCTTGTAAGAGGTTGTTTAGCAGTTTACGTCCGATTTCATCGAATCTCATGGGCTTATTTAAGAGGGCAAAGGTAAGGAAAAGCTTGTAAACCAATGATAATCTATGCAGACATTTGCGAATACAACACAATGAAACATAAGGCTTAAATACTCCATCTGCTTTCAAATATAAAATCAGGGAGCAAGAGTCATTTGTACCCGTGAGAAAGGCAAAACAAGCTGAACCTCGATTGAAAAACCTGATGATGGAGTTCGTACTGTAGTTTGGACGAAGCCCGGGGCAGGGATAGAGCAAGTTACCCCACAGGTAAGCGACGCCTTAGCGGCGATTACCGAGGAGTAACAGCGATAGCCCGGCCATGAGCCTTGCACCCCTGATGAAATAATTGGGAACCAAGGTGGCGAATGGAGCCCCCCAAATCATCTCAAAAACAGTCGAAATCATACTCAAGCGCCATGTTAAATTTCCTTATAACCTTGAAACTTGGCATTTCATACCTAATTTTGTTTCTACCAACAAAAACAACATGCATGTACTTATTGCCGGCGGATCGGGAAATATAGGCAAAAACCTACAAAAAGCCTTATTGGACAAGGGTTATCAGGTATCTATTTTGACACGAGACAGCACCCGGGTGCTTGGAAAAGTTTCGTATATTCATTGGGATGGAATGGTTATGCCGGCCCTTCACACCCCCGTTGATGCCATAATTAATTTATGCGGGGCCTCCATTGCCAGCGACATGTGGACAGACGAGCGCCAGAAAAAATTATTGGAAAGCAGAGTGAATCCAACCCAAACCCTGGTAAGCCACATGGCAGAAATGGCAAAAAAACCCCAGGTATTTATAAATGCTTCTGCTGTTGGCTACTATGGAGACCGTAGCTTTGAACTGCTTACGGAAGAAAGTGATTCGGGAAAGGGTTTTTTGGCAGAACTAAGTGTAGAATGGGAAAAAGCCGCTATTAACTCCCATACCCGAACTGTTATATTACGCACAGGAATTGTGTTGGAAAAGGGTGCCGGTGCATTGCCTGAAGCCTTAAAAACCTTTCCACTTGGGTTTGGCGGCTACTTTGGAAAGGGAAACCAAGGATTTCCGTGGATTCATATTCAGGATGAGGTAGGCCTAATTATACATGCCTTGGAAAACCCGGCAGTAGAAGGTCCCATCAATTTAGTAGCACCGGAATCGGTTTCTTACAAACAATTTATTGAAACAGCCGCTAAAATCAGGTCGAAACTGGTAGTACCTGCACCGGAATTTGTGTTAAATGTAATGCTAGGAAGTCGGGCCGATTTGGTACTTTCGAGCCAGTATGTTTATCCCAAAAAGGCTGTACAAACAGGATACCAATTTAAATTTCCGCATTTGAAGGAGGCTCTGGAAGATTTACTGAACTAAGAAATTCAGAAAAAAATATACCTCAAAAAAAAGAATAAAACAATTCACAAGGTTGAAAATTAGCAAGTTGCCTAAACATTATTGGCTTAGATTTGTTACCCCGAATTGTTATGAAGAATTGTCTTTTACTTTTACTAACAGGCTTGTTGTTTAGCCTTCAATCCCCTTTACTTCTTGCTCAAAGCACCAAGAACCAAAAAACGATAAACAAAGTTTTTAAAGACCGTGGCGAGGTTTATTTCAAGTTTAAAATTCAAGACAAATCGGAGCTTTCCGTTTTAACCAAGTTTATTTCGATCGACAACCTAAAGGGAAAAACGGTTTATGCTTATGCCAACCGAAAAGGCTTTCTTAAGTTTTTGGAGACAGGCCATTACAAGTACAAAATATTGCCCAAGCCATCGGAGTTAGAGCCAATTCAAATGTTACAGCAAGGAGGTGCCAAGTCACTAACCTTAAACGCCTATCCTACTTATCCACAATACGTTAGCATGATGCAAAACTTCGCATCAAGCTATCCCGACTTATGTCAACTTTATTCCATTGGCACTACCGTAAACGGACGAAGCTTATTGGTATTAAAAATATCAGACCATGTACAAACCAGGGAATATGAACCCCAATTTTTGTATACCTCCACCATGCATGGCGACGAAACCACCGGTTATATTTTAATGCTGAAATACATTGATCATTTGTTATCCAACTATGGAACCAACCCCAGGGTAACCAATATGGTTAATAGCATGGAAATTTGGATAAACCCTTTGGCCAATCCGGATGGCACCTATGCCGGAGGCGACAACACCGTTAATGGTGCCACCCGCTTTAATGCAAACAATGTGGATTTGAACCGAAACTATCCCGATTTTATGGATGGGGCACATCCGGATGGAGAAGCCTACCAGCCCGAAACCATGTCGTTTATGGGTTTTGCCGATACTATGGATTTTGTAATGGCGGCAAATTTTCATGGTGGGGCCGAGCTTTTCAATTATCCCTGGGACACCAAAGCCGAAGATCATCCCGATAGAAATTGGTGGAGTTATGTAGGCGGAAATTATGTTGACACCCTGTATGCCAATTCTACCAACTACTTCATAGACTTCCAAACCGGTTTCGATAGTCCGGGACTTACCGACGGATTTGCTTGGTACGAAGCCAATGGCGGTCGTCAGGATTATATGAATTTTTACAGGCATTGCAGAGAGGTTACCATTGAAATGTCTTCGACAAAGACCATTCCTGCCAACCAATTTGAAACCTATTGGGGTTATAACCTCAATGCATTGATGTATTACATGGAAAGCACCTTCAAGGGCTTTTACGGATTGGTATCGGATGCTTGCACCGGTGCCCCGGTTAAGGCCAAAGTGTTTGTAAACAACCACGATGCCGACAGTTCTTATGTGTATTCATCCCTTCCCATCGGAAACTATTACCGTCCAATTTACCCCGGAACTTATTCTGTTACCTATTCTGCCCCGGGCTATCAAAGCCAAACCATTTCCAATTTAAGCATTGGATTTAATCAAAGTGTAGAACAAAATATTTCCCTTCAACCCATTGTTCCCACAACTGATTTCGTTGCCAGCCCAACCTCCGGCTGTGGAGGCATTATTGAATTTACCGATTTAAGCGGAAGTGCCTCTTCCTGGTTATGGAATTTTGGTGACGGACAAACTTCAACCGAACAAAACCCTACTCATTCCTTTACCAGCAGCGGAACCTATTCTGTTCAACTTACTACCACCAACTGTGTTGGAAGCGATTCAGAAACCAAAACCAATTACCTCAACATACAGGTAGCCTCGCCACCTTCCTTAGGTACTATGGTTACCAATGCTTGTTCGCCCCAATCTTTTACCTTACAGGCAAGCGGAACCGGCACCATTGTTTGGTATGATTCTCCAACCGCTTTCAACAGCATTGCAGAAGGTAACAGCTTTACTACTCCTATACTTTCTTCCAATGCGGTTTATTATGTGGCCAATCAGGAAATAGGTTACAGTGGATCGGTTGGCTCCACCAATAACAACGCCAACGGTGGTTATTTCACCGGAAACACTTACCATTACCTTGTATTTGATGCCTTATCGGATTTTACCCTCGAAAGTGTAGTAATAAACGCTAACAGCAGCGGTAACCGAACCATCGATTTGCGTTCGTCGGCCGGAGTGGTTTTGCAAAGCATCACCGTAAACGTGCCTCAAGGAATCAGCACTGTTAATTTAGGATTTAACATTCCTACCGGAACAGGTTATCAATTAGGAACTGCCGGTGGGTCCAATTTTTTCCGTAACAATGCAGGCTCATCCTATCCATATACCGATAATACAACTGTTTCCATTACCGGAAATAGTGCCAACCAGCCAAGTTATTACTACTACTTTTACAATTGGCAGGTGAAACAAAGCTGCAACAGCGAACGAGTTGCAATTCCACTTTATATCGGCACCGGCAACCCACCACAACTGGCTGTGACTCCCTCGGTTTCAACCATTTGCACCAATGCCCCGGTTACCTTTACAGCAGCGGCCAGCAATGTCAGCAACCCAAGTTATTCCTGGAGTATCAATGGAGTTGCTTCCTCCGAAACATCCAACACTTTGGTGGTTTTAGCTCCTGTCAACGGACAAATTTCCTGCACTGTTTCTGACCCTACCAACTGCTCCGGAACCACCACTGCTACTGCCAATTTCAATGTAAATGTGGTATTTCCACCCAATGCTCCAACTATTACATTAAATGGAAATACCTTGCAAGCCAATCCCGGAACCAATGTGCAATGGTATGTGAATGGACAAGCAATTCCTGGAGCAACCGGAGCCACTTACGACCCGGTTGTGAGTGGAGATTACATCGCCGTAATCGAAGGTCCGGCCTGTTCCAGTGCCTTTTCCAACAGCATTACAGTAACAATTACCGGACTTCCGGATGCCGCACAACTGAGCCAGGTTCAGCTTTTCCCTAACCCAAGCAAGGATTGGCTTTTCGTGAATCATTTGCCTGTTGGAACCTACGATTTGCAGGTTTTTGACGTGTTAGGACAATGTATTTTAAACCAAACTAACCTTTCTGCAGCCGAGTGCAAAATGGATGTAAAGCCATTGGAAAAAGGCTGGTACATTCTTAAAATTTCCAACGAAAAGGCAAGTATTCAGAAGCCGTTTGTGGTTGAAAAATAGTTTCAAGAAGAAGATTTGGAAAAGTAGCTTCAGTGACCCGAAAAATCGACATCCCCGTTATCGCCTATAGTTTGCCAACCAACATTTCATTCCAAACCTGGTAAAGGGGGTGGCAAAGCTATTTGGCTCTACCGGGTTTAGCTTAAATCTGCATCTCATTTTATCCTCTTCATCAAAATACAGCTAATTCAGTCTTTAGCTGCAAAAACCAACTAATACCGAATGGACAAAATGTATAGTCCAATTTTATGCTTAAATTTTCTTGAAAAAATCGGACTAACATTTTGTATCCTCGGCATTTATACCGAATGGACATTATGTTTAGTCCAATTTTATGTATTAATTTTATTTGAAAAAAATTGGCCTAACATTCTGAATCCTCGGCACTAACTAACACTAGCTCGGGGTTAACTAATCTACCCACATCCAACCGCACTTGTCATTTGTTTACTTCGTTTCAAATGACAATTTCGGGATAAAAAAAAATCCCCAAGCTTATGAAGTTGGGGATTGGGAGATTGGATATTTCGGGGATGAAACTATCGGATAATTAATTTTTTGTTGAACAACTCGTCTTTAGTAGAACCTACAACGATATACATTCCGGCGGCCAGGTTATGTGATGGATCCACAGCGGTGTATGTTCCACCTTCCATACCTTCATTTACAATTACTTTCGAATAAGTCTGACGCCCAAGTATATCATAAACCACCACTAGGATATCTCTTTCTTTCACATTAGAGATATTAATTTTCACCGGTTTGTCTTTTGAACTTGGGTTAGGGTACAATTCACCAACCACCGGATTATCGGTATATTGGCTGGAGAATTCATCGTTCACTGAGGTAGCCACCCCTACATCAATGGTATAACCAAGAATTTGCATAACCATTGCTTCTTCGTGGCTAAGGTAATGAACAGTTTGTCCCCTGCTTAGACCCGGATTCATTAAGAAAGGTTGGCCATTGGAGCGGGTATTATCGAAGTGATCGAGGCTGGAGCCGGAGAAAGTAGAAGGACTGTAAACCGGAGCAAAGTCCCCATTTTGCAAATCAAAGGTAATGGAGTTAGAAATCAGGTTAGAAGTTGGACTAACGGAGCTACCATTTAAAAGTGGGTTACCATCCTGGGTACGAAGAAACTGGTCGTATGAAGAGAACATTTGCGGGGCAGTAGTTGCTTCTGAAACACCTGTTGCAGCGATGTTACTGGTAAAACCTAACAAGTGGCAGATTTCATGTAAGCAAATGGTATAGAAGTCGAATTGGTTTCCGCCCGGTTCGGAGGGATATTCATAAAAATAATTTAAACTTGGGTTGAAATTAAATTCGATGGTTCCATCCGGATTTGAGACATTGGGATCAGTTCCGGTAAGAATATGTTTCATAACATGGTTTTGGTTATAACCATTCGACACGGTATAAACCGGTTTTGAAACGGCAAACTGTCCGGTATAATTAGAAGGAATAGTTCCATTGGAAACATCAATCATAATATCGGCGCTACCGGAGTTTTGAATCATGTTGGAGATATAGGCAAAGGCAGCTTCTAATACTTCTGCACGCTGAGCGCCGAAACTTGGATCATCAAAACCTTTTCCTCTTCCAACCAAACGATCTTTATAAATCAAATTAAAGGTAGGGCATTCGGCTGATTTATTTTGGGTTCCACGAACTGCAGAACCTTTTCCCATACTGAGTAATTGTGGCACACCAAGGGTAACCAATTCCCGGTAAACTACATCTTGTCCGGTAGGTGTTTTCAATTTGGAGACCCCATTTTCGATGGATTCAATTAAAAATTCTTTCGGATGATCGTGACTTTCGTAGGAGCCGGCCTGGGAAAAAGCCGCAAGAGGCAAACCCAAAGTCAGCAATATAGCAGCGACTCCTGAGTTTAGCGATGATAAGGTATATAGAACTTTTTTCATAATTAAATCCTCCTGCAAGTTGGTTATTTTTATTTAATTTTTCGTGGTTGGGTTCAACTTTTCGATTAACGTCTGATAAAAATCATATTCGTTAATTTTGGGTTGTTATACCTCACAATCAAAATAAAAGTTCAAATATTTTAGACTAAACAGCAAAATGAAACTACGAAATGTAATTTTCTTCGACAAACTCAAATAACAAAGTAAATTTACAAAAAACGTCAATATTCTTCAATAATTCCCTTGCCTTCTCTAATGATTTCGATTTCAGGGCCGGTGCAATCGAGTACAGTAGAGTATTCAATATCACCAAACCCTCCATCAATGACCATATCCACCTGATCGCGGTATTTTTCCCACATCAATTCGGGGTCGGTGCTATATTCCACCATATCACCATCATCATGAACGGTGGAAGTCATAATTGGATTTCCGAGCACCTTTACAATGGTCCGTGGTATAGAGTGATCCGGAACACGGATACCAACAGTTCGTTTATTACTTTGGAAGATATCCGGCACATTGGATTTGGCCGGCAAAATAAAGGTAAAGGCTCCGGGCAAGGAGCGTTTCATCAGCTTAAACACCTGGTTATCAACCCGAGCGTAGTCGGCCAAATGGCTTAAGTCGTAACAAATAAACGAGAAGTTAGCCTTTTTAGGATTTATGCCTTTAATCCGGCAAATACGTTCTATGGCTTTGGAATTAAAAATATCGCAAGCAAAACCATATACCGTATCGGTGGGGCAAATTATAACCCCACCTTTACGAAGACATTCTACTACTTGGTTTATGCTCCTTTCATTTGGGTTTTCGGGATAAATTTTGAGGAGCATAGTGCAAATTAGGATTGTGATTTAGCATGATCGGCTAAAAATTTAGCCAAACCTGAATCGGTTAATGGATGTGGCAATAAACCGGTAATTACAGACAAAGGACAGGTGACTACATCTGCACCAATTTCGGCGCACTTTAACAAGTGAATGGTGTGTCGGATACTGGCTGCCAGAATTTGGGTTTGGTAACCATAGTTGCTGTAAATCAATCGAATTTGCGAAATCAATTCCAATCCATCCTGGTTAATATCATCCAAACGTCCAATAAAAGGCGAAACATACGTTGCACCGGCTTTAGCCGCCAACAAAGCTTGTCCGGCCGAAAACACCAAGGTGCAATTCGTTTTAATTCCGCGCTCAGAAAAATAGCGTAAAGCCTTTACACCATCTTTAATCATAGGCACTTTCACTACAATTCTGGGGTGTAGCGAAGCCAAATTTTCACCTTCTCGAATAATTCCTTCATAATCGGTTGAAATTACTTCTGCACTTACATCACCATCCGATATGTTACAAATGTCAACATAGTGCTTTAAAATTGCATTTTGGCCTTTGATGCCTTCTTTGGCCATAAGTGAAGGATTGGTAGTTACCCCATCCAAAACACCCAACTCCTGGGCTTCCTTGATTTGGGCCAGATTGGCCGTATCGATAAAGAATTTCATCCGTTTTTTTGTTTGAGGTGCAAAAATAGAACTTATCCACCCTTGGGCCTTTTAAAGTATTTAACAAAGTATGAACGAATCACCAATGTTCAGATTCTATTCAAACAGCCCATCCTTCCCGAATTCCCCATTTTTTACCTGACATAAATTAGGGTATTATGTAACCTTGGGTAGAAAATGGAAGTAATCAGGTAAAATTTTAAGGCAATAAAATCTACCTTTGGCCAAAATTTTTAATATGTCAGCTACTCCTTCTAACATCCAAATGGTGGATCTTAAAAAACAATATGAAAAGATCCAACAAGAGATTGACCAAGCCGTTTTAAATGTAATCCGCACCACTCAATTCATCAATGGTCCTGAAGTACAGGCCTTTAAAGACGAATTAGCCCAATACCTTGGCGTTAAGCATGTAATACCTTGTGCCAATGGTACAGATGCCTTACAAATTGCCATGATGGCCTTGGATTTAAAGCCAGGTGATGAGGTTATCACGGCCGATTTTACCTATGTGGCAACAGCCGAAGTAATAGCCTTACTAGGTTTAACACCTGTTTTGGTTGATGTACATCCTGATACTTTTGAAATCAATCTGGAGCAAGTAGAAGCTGCCATTACCCCCAAAACGAAAGCTATCGTTCCGGTGCATTTGTTTGGTCAGTGTGTTAATATGGAAGCATTATTGGCGTTGGCCAATAAACATAAACTATTTGTAATTGAAGATACAGCTCAAGCCATTGGTGCCAACTACACTTTTAGCGATGGAACCGTAAAAAAAGCAGGCACCATGGGAACCATTGGTTGCACATCCTTCTTCCCCTCTAAAAACTTGGGTTGCTATGGCGATGGTGGTGCCATGTATACCAATGATGATGAGTTAGGCAAAAAACTAAAAATGATTGCCAACCATGGCCAAAGCGTACAATATGTGCACGATTCCATTGGAGTAAACTCCCGCTTAGACAATATTCAGGCGGCCATTCTTCGTATTAAATTACGGCATTTGGATGAATATGCTGCAGCTCGTAACCGTGCAGCCTCTTTTTACGATAAAGCTTTTGAAAACCATCCCAACATCAAAACACCTGCCCGCAATCCGAACAGTACACATGTATTTCACCAATACACCTTGGTGGGTTCCAATTTTAATCGGGACGATTTGAAAAAATACCTGGCAGAAAAAGGAATTCCAATGATGGTTTACTACCCAATTCCATTGCACAAACAAAAGGCTTATCTGCAAAATGGCAGCTATCCTGTTACGGAAATGCTTTGCAGTTCGGTATTTTCTCTTCCAATCCACACGGAAATGGATGAGGAGCAATTGGCCTATATTTCAAACGCAGTCCTCTCTTTCTTTAAACAATAACCCCCTCTAACATCCCATGGAAATAGCAGTAATCGGAACTGGTTACGTTGGTTTAGTAACCGGTACATGCTTCTCTGAAACAGGTAACAATGTAACTTGTGTCGACATCAACGAAGAAAAAGTGAAAATGCTTCGCGAAGGTAAACTTCCGATTTATGAACCTCACCTCGATATTTTCTTCGAAAGAAACACCCAAGCCGGACGATTGAGGTTTACTACCAGTTTAGAAGAAGCTCTGAAAACTGCTAGAGTGGTATTTTTGGCCTTACCAACACCTCCCGGTGAAGACGGAAGTGCTGACCTCAGCTACGTATTGGCTGTGGCCGATTCCATTGGTAAAATCATTAAGGACTACAAAGTAATCGTTAATAAAAGTACAGTTCCTGTAGGCACTGCAGATAAAGTAAGGGCTGCCATTTCAAAAAACACCACCCAAGAATTTGATGTAGTTTCCAATCCGGAATTTCTAAGAGAAGGTTTTGCAGTGGATGATTTCATGAAACCCGACCGGGTAGTTATTGGTTCTTCCAGCGAAAAAGCAAGAAAAACCATGGAGGAACTGTACAAACCATTCGTACGCCAGGGTAATCCAATTTATTTTATGGACGAGCGTTCCAGCGAACTTACCAAGTACGCTGCCAATGCATTCCTAGCAACCAAAATCACCTTTATGAACGAAATCGCCAACCTTTGCGAAAAATTGGGTGCCGATGTAGATAAAGTTCGAATTGGAATTGGATCTGATGCGAGAATTGGGAAACGTTTCCTTTTCCCCGGTATAGGTTATGGTGGTAGTTGCTTCCCTAAGGATGTAATGGCCCTCATTCACTCATCCGACAGTGTAGGATACGACTTCAAAATATTAGATGCAGTAACCGAAGTGAATGAAGCCCAAAAACACAGCCTGATTCCCAAAATTTTAAACCATTATGGCGGATCGGTTAAAGGCAAAAAATTCGCTCTGTGGGGATTAGCCTTTAAGCCAGACACTGACGATATTCGAGAAGCTCCGGCTTTTTATATGATTGACGACCTTTTACGCGAAGGGGCAACTGTGGTAGCGTACGACCCTGAAGCAATGGCCAATTCCCAAAAAGTATTGGGAGATAAAATTGGATTTGCAAAGGATCAGTATGCGGCCATCGAAGGAGCCGATGCCTTAATTATCGCCACCGAATGGGCTTTATTCCGAACCCCTCAATTTGAAAAACTTCAAGAAAAAATTAAGGATAAAGTTATTTTTGACGGCCGAAACCTTTATGAAGTAGCTCAAATGCAAGAACTTGGGTTCAGTTACTACAGCGTAGGAAGAAAATCGGCTTAATCATATGCTCAAGCTTAAAATGGCCACCGATCCCCGGTGGGCAAAAATTGCAGAAAACAACATCGGTGAAATACTTACCGACCATGCTTTCTGCGAACAAAAAGCTGCTTCCAACGCGATTTCGCTCATTGTCCTTTTCCCGGAACTCAGCGACTTAGTTGATAGCTTGAGTTCGGTGGTAATGGAAGAAATGGATCACTTTCGTCAGGTTCATAAACGAATAACCGACCGTGGAGAAGTATTAGGCAAAGAACGTAAAGACGATTACGTAAACGAACTCTACCAATTTGTTCAACGTGGCAAAGGAAGGGATACTATGTTGGTTGACCGTCTCCTCTTTTCCGCCATGATTGAAGCCCGAAGTTGCGAACGTTTTAAATTGTTGCACGAAAAAATAAAAGACAAGGAATTGTCGCAGTGGTATTACGATTTAATGGTAAGCGAAGCCGGACATTATACCCTTTTTATTAAATTAGCAAAAAAATATGCCAAGGGTATTGATGTTGACAAACGTTGGGAAGAATTCCTGGAATACGAAGGGCAAATCATTCAAAAGTATGGCGTGAAAGAAACCATGCATGGATAACCATTTTTGATAAAGCATTGTGAAAGCAAAATTTGATTTATTAGATTCTAAAAGGGAAAAAGCACTCGAAGGAGGAGGGAAGTCCCGCATTGAAGCACAGCATAAAAAAGGCAAATTAACTGCCAGGGAACGAATACATTTTCTTCTGGATGAAGGTAGTTTTGAAGAAATTGGCATGTTTGTTACCCACCGCAGCACCGATTTTGGACTTGAAAAAGAAAAATATCCCGGCGATGGGGTTATTACCGGTTATGGAAAAATCGAAGGCAGAACCGTTTATGTTTTTGCCCAGGATTTTACTGTTTTTGGCGGATCACTTGCAGAGGCTCATGCCCAAAAAATATGCCGTATAATGGATTTAGCCATGCAAAATGGTGCTCCTCTGCTTGGATTAAACGATAGCGGTGGTGCTCGAATCCAGGAAGGTGTGGTTTCCTTGGGTGGTTATGCCGATATTTTCTACCGCAATACCTTAGCCAGTGGAGTAATTCCGCAAATTTCAGCCATCATGGGCCCTTGCGCCGGTGGTGCCGTGTACAGTCCGGCACTTACCGACTTCATTTACATGGTTGAAAATACTTCTTACATGTTTGTTACAGGCCCCAATGTGGTAAAAACCGTTACCCACGAAGAAGTAACCAGCGAAGAATTGGGGGGAGCCTCCACGCATGCCACCAAAAGCGGTGTAACTCACTTCACTGCTTCCAATGGCATTGACTGCCTACGACAAATTCGAACCCTTTTAAGCTATATCCCGCAAAACTGCGAAGACGAAGCTCCTTCCCTACCCTACCAGGCCGGAAATGAAAACCGACCTGCGCTCGATTCCCTAATTCCTGAAAATCCAAATCAACCTTACGACATCAAAGATGTTATTGAACAAGTAGTGGACGAAAACAGTTTTTACGAAGTTCATAAACTATTCGCAGAGAATATAGTTGTGGGTTTTGCTCGACTCGGTGGTAAGTCCATTGGCATTGTGGCTAATCAACCGGCTCACTTGGCGGGTGTTTTGGATATTCATGCAAGTGCCAAAGCCGGACGTTTTGTTCGCTTCTGCGACTGCTTCAATATTCCATTACTGGTTTTTGAAGATGTTCCCGGTTTCTTACCAGGTACCGACCAGGAATGGAATGGTATTATTTCCAACGGAGCCAAATTACTTTACGCATTTTGCGAAGCAACCGTTCCTCGAATCACTGTAATTACCCGAAAAGCCTATGGTGGTGCTTATGATGTAATGAATTCCAAACACATCGGCGCAGATATGAATTATGCTTGGCCTTCTGCCGAAATAGCCGTAATGGGAGCTAAAGGAGCTGCTGAAATTATTTTCAGAAAAGAAATAAGCGAAGCTTCTAACCCTGCTGAGAAATGGGCAGAAAAAGAAAAAGAATACCTGGAAAAATTTGCTAACCCCTACCTTGCTGCCGAACGGGGTTATGTAGACGAAGTAATTTTCCCTTCTCAGACCAGAGAAAAGCTCATCAAAGCATTCGAAATGCTTAAAAACAAAGTAGCAAAATTGCCAAGAAAAAAACACGGCAATATTCCTTTATAAAAACGGATTTAGACGAAATGAGTATGAATGCAACCGTTTCCAAAAAGGTCACCTTTAACAGTGCCCATCGCTTGTATAATCCCAAGTGGGACGACCAAACCAACAACCGGGTATTTGGTCTTTGTAACAATCCCAGTTTTCATGGTCACAATTACGATTTAATAATGAAGGTGAAAGGTCCAATCGACCCTGTAACCGGCTATGTAATCGATGTAAAAGAATTGAAGGAATTGGCGGAAAAAGAAATTTGCTTCCGCTACGACCATACCAATCTCAACCTGGACCATCCGGAGTTTAACCAGGAGTTAGGCGGTGTAAATCCAACAGCTGAAAACATTGCAAAAAGATGCTTTGAGTTACTTAGGCCTCATCTTCCGGCCCATCTTCAGCTAACGGTTGTGTTGTATGAAACTCCTCGCAATTTTGTTGAATACGACGGTGGATTGTAATTAAGGTATTCAGAAAAAGTCAAACAGGAGGAAACGACCTTATTTTTAAATACTTTTTATGCGGGCCCCCTCCGCCCATCTAGCTTTTTGCTAAAACCAATTTAACATACACGGGCGTTCGGGTCACGCTATCGGCTGTAGTCCGGGCCAACTACGCTCAACCGCTGCGTTGGTCCGGAGCTACTTGCCTCTATCGTTGCCCGACGCGCAACCTATCCGGGTTAATTTTGTCCATACTATTTACTGTATCTAGTTGGACTCTGCAAGTAATTCATGGAAATTCAACCCCAAATTGCCATTAGAAATTTTAACCTACGTTTCGAAACAAGTGATAGGATGGTTTTCAAGTAATTTTTACCGAGAGAACATTATGTAAGACCTATTTAAGAATTAGCCTTATTGGTAAAAGTAGGTCTAACATAATGTAACCTCGGCACTAACTATCACTAGCTCGGGGTTAACCGGAATCTTTCAACATTCCACCGCACTTGTCAGTTTGGGGTTAAGCAAGCAATTTTGGGTTTGCACCTCGGGCAACGA
>JAIBAJ010000031.1 GCA_019695265.1 Bacteroidia bacterium
CAAAGCCAAAACCAACTAAACCCCACCACCTGAGGATTTGAAAAAAAGAAAAAAGCCCAAAGGATGGCGCAGCCAGACCAGGCTTTGTCTGTGACTCCCGGGACGCAATGGCTCTTGGCAAAGCCAAAACCAACTAAACCCCACCACCTGAGGATTTGAAAAAATGAAAAAAGCCCAAAGGATGGCCCAGCCAGACTAGGCTTTGTCTATGACTCCGGATACGCAATGGTTCTTGGCATAGCCAAAACCAAAAACCAAAGTACAGCGCAGCCTAACCAAACTTTGTCACTGAGTCACCGAAAACAGTAGTTCCTGGCGAAGAGAAACACCTTTATGTGATCTATAAATCAATCCTTTCAGCATATCATTACGTTGCTCCATTTTTTATTTGCACAGTATTTGCATAATTGTTGTTTCATTCAACTTTAAGGAATTCTAAATTGGGTAAAAAGATTATGAATTTGAATAAATTATACAGATTCCTATCTCAAAAACCTAAACCAATAATTCTCTTGAAAAAACTACTATTGCAACTTTTAATAAAATGTGAAATCGATGAAATTTTTAAAATTCTACTTCTATCTTGGATTAATTCCGGTTATTTTTGCAGGCTGCTCAAGTTTTCACATCCAGGTTTTTGAAACAAAGCCGATAAATGCTGACATTGTCACAACCGGTGAAAATTTTGTATTTGAAAATGACTCCATTAAACTTACTTATTCCTTTTGGGGAGACAAAGGGGTTTTAACCTATTCATTGGAAAACAAACTAGACAAGCCTATTTATGTAGATTGGAAAAGCTCATCCTTTATTATCAATGGCAAAAAGTTTGACTATTGGGAAGAAAAAACAATTTCTAATACCGTTACAACAGGCTCTTCAACCGAACTAACCTATCGAATACCCTATAAGTACTATACAGTTTCAGTTTCTTCACAGGGATTTGAATCTAGATCAAATTCGGTAACAGAGAAGCCAGAAAAATCAACTTTTATTCCTCCTCATTCCTACATGGAGAAAATGACTTTTTTAATTTATCCTTATGACTACTTTGATTTAAACTGCAATTCCGCAAAAACTGAAATGGAATCGAGCAGAGATAACCCAAAGAAAAAAACTAAAGTTTACGCTACTAATTTCGAAGAAAAAAATTCACCTATAAAATTCAGAAACTACCTATCCTTTTCTTTTTCGGAAGATGGAAGCAAAGCTTTTCATTTAGATAATGGTTTTTATGTATCAGGAATTAAAGAAGTTAGTAGAAAATACTTTCGCGGGAAAAGAGTTGGTCGAGTTGATGGAAACCCAACCTATGAAACCCCAATGATAAACATGAAAAATTTTTATGTGGAAATTTTATTCCCAAGAGATAATTTTAACCGCAGAAACAAGTGCAAATAGCTTATCCATTTTCCTATTTGTTTTCAAAAAACTTTTCGTTCCTATTTTAAAATTCGGCAAATTCAGGCGTTTAGATTGAAAACATCTGTTTAGTCCTCAGGAGATAAGGTGTTTTCTTTAGAAAAGCTCTCCCGCTACTCCACCACCGTTATGTAATAGTTCATGGCCCCCATATCGATTGCCGATCCGGTTACATTTCGAAAATAAACTGATACCGTATTGGCAGCCGATACCCTAGCCCAAGCTATAATTAATCCATCATTTAGGGCCGAAGCAGGCGATATCATTACACTGCCCCCGGTATTTGCTCCTGTAACCGTAAAGGTCTCCGTTATGCTTTGGTTAGCCGCACAGGAAGCAATATTCTTATTTACCGTAGCCTTAACAATATTGGTTACAGTTGTTCCGCTGGTTCCAACCCGAATAGTTCCATTAACATCCAAATTGCGCGAAGGTGATGAAGTTCCAATTCCCACATTTCCTTCAATAATCGCACCACCGGCAGGTGCAGCCGTTGTAGCATATGTTCCTGTTCCATTGGATATGGCAAAATTTCCATTCACCGTTAGTTTGCTCCCTACTGTTGGCTGGCCTAAACCCACTGCTACATTGTTGATGGGGGAACTGGGCGGTGCAAAATTCAAATTCTTGTTCACATAATCATACATCATCAGGTGTCCATCGGTGCCATCGTAACGGGCATACCAGGCATAAACGCCCGGACCAACGCCGTTTACATTGTATGTTGGATTTATTCCCAACCTGGAATTAAACGTATGACCCGATGAACTGGTGGTATATACATCAATACAAGCGCTGCCATCGGCGGTTGGATTCTGAAACTTGCCCAAAACATTGGTTGTTGCTGCAATAACCGACGAAGCATTGTCGCCACCATACACATGCAATTTTTGTCCGGGAGTGGTGGTACCTATTCCAGTATTTCCTGCTGCATCTACTACAAAAGGGGATGCATCGGAATCGGTACCATCATCATTTACTCGAAACGAGGCACCTGAACCGGCATTGGTCGCCATTAAAACGGTTCCGGTATTGGAGGCTCCGGTACTGCTGGCCTTTAAAACCGTTCCGGCATTGGATGCATTGTTCCCGGTCAAACTAAAATTTCCCAAAACCCCGGCCGATGTAAGTCCGGAGGTAGACGATGCTACCATTAAACCGGTTCCGGAAGTAAGTGCATTGCCCGATAAATTTAAACCGGTTCCCGTTGTTAAGGAATTGGCCGCCACCTGCAAACCTATTCCATTTGTCGTAGAATTGCTTATATCTAACGTTGTTCCATTACTTGCCGTAGTTCCAATGCCTACTTCATTGGCAGCAGCATTGATGCGAATTCGCTCGGCACCTGAAGTGGCAAAACGCAAAGGTTGTGCATCTTTGGTACCCACAAAGTCGGTAGCTGGATTGGTGCCCGAATTACCCTTCAATTGCCAGGCCAAGGAGGGAGGTCCCCAGGATAAATTTCCGGAACCATCGTTAATTAGCACATAATCGGATTGGGCAGCCTGAACAGGTGGCAATACCAATGAATAAGATGTGGTAGTAGTTCCGGGCGAAATAGTAACCGTATTGGAATTACCTGCATTATTAAAAATCAAAGTACCGTTCACCGACGATGGAAAGCCAAAACGGGTAGTTCCAAAAACATGCAACATCGAACCTGCCGTAGCCGGCTCTCCATTGGTATTGATACTAACTCCTTGCGCCTCAGATTTGAATTCCATCATTCCAACCATCGTAAAGAGCGCAACAACATAAAGTGCGTAATTCTTTCTTTCCATAACCTATAATTTTGGGTTCGGCGAGGGGCTACCGAACACGTTTGTAAGATTTAAAACGCCTATGACTGCGTTCAGTTGCGAAAGTTTCGACAAACAACCATACCCGGAGGCATTTTAGCTGTTAATGCCTGACCAATACACTTAATCCATGGATAAAATGCCAACCAGATAAATGAAGGGAACTGACAAAACCTGGTTAATCCCAAAGTAAGCAATAGGAGGATTCTAAATACGAACTAATTTATTAAGTTGGGTTTACCCATACCGAATAGATTTCGGGAAGAAGTTGTTATACCAATGTTATTTGAAAAATAGTCCAAAAACTAGTTTGAAAATTACAGTGGTAAATGCCGATGCAAAAGGTATTTAGGCAAATTAATGCGAAGCATAATTGGACTATTACAGATTTGATATCGGTATTATCATTTTAGACAAACAAAATTGATTTACAAAATCCTAATTCGTTTAGGCATTTCTAGTGCATAATCTGGGTTTTTGCACTTCAACCCGGGCTTGCACCCTCGGGCAACGATAGAGGCAAGTAGCCCACAGGACCCCGACGGCGTTAGCCTAGGGGGACGAGGACTACAGCCGATAGCGTGACCCGAACGCCCAAAATCATTTATACCAGGGAGATGAAACCAAACCATGGTTGGGCGGAAGGGGGCCCGCATCCAAATAACCCAACAACAGCCAAAAAAAACCTACTTTTAGCCGCAAATTCAAGCCTAAACCCTATGCGTATTTTGATAATTGAAGATGAAGATTTGGTTGCTCAAAACCTGGTTCGGCAACTCAAAGAACTCCTGCCCGATGCTAGCCTGATTGGGCCATTTGCCAGCAAACGCGAAACAAGTGCCTGGATGGAAACCAATCCCGCGCCTGACCTGATTTTATCGGATATTCAACTTTCTGACGGATTAAGTTTAGACCTTTTTAGCCAAGGAAAACTCGGTAGTCCCATCATTTTTACTACGGCTTATAACGAATTTGCCCTGAGAGCCTTCAAAATTAATAGTGTAGATTACTTGCTCAAACCCATCGATAAAGACGAATTAGCAAAGGCTTTAGACAAATTTTACCAGCTCAAATCCAAATACGCCAACAGCTCCTTTCTGGAAGAAACCTCCGCATTTTTTAAGAATTTCAAACAAGAAACGGCCAATTTTAAAAAACGTTTTGCCGTACATCAAGGCAAATCCATGGTACTGGTACCCACCGAAGATGTGGTTTATTTTTCGAAAGAGGAATTGATTTTTTTGCACAACAAACAAGGTGAATCCTTTGTAACAGACTACCGATCGCTGGACGAAATTGAAGAATTGCTTAATCCGGAATTATTCTTTAGATGCAATCGGCAAAACCTGATTCATTTGGCTTATGTTAACTCGTTTAAGCCCGATTTTACCGGAAAACTAGAGGTAAAAATGAAGACCGGCCACGCCCCGGAATTTCAGGTTAGCAAGGAAAAAGCACATGATTTTAGGAAATGGTTCGAAGGCTAAACCCCATGCTTAAAGTTCAGTTCATACAACTACCTTTGCACCTATGAATTTCCCATTGGTTGTTGCCCGACGGTATTTACTGGCAAAAAAATCGCATCAGGCCGTCAATATCATCACCTGGGCCAGCGCCATTGGAGTAGGATTTATCACTGCATCTCTCGTTATTGTTCTTTCGGTTTTCAACGGGTTCGAAGGACTCATTCAACGCCTGTACAGCAGTTTCGACCCCGATATAAAAATTACAGCCGCCCAAGGAAAATTCATCCGGCCGGCCGACTTTCCCAATTGGAAACAAGCTCTTCAATCAACTCCCGGAATTGCTCAATACAGCCATTGTCTCGAAGAGCAAGTGCTGCTGAAATACCGCGACAAACAGTTTATTGCCACCGTAAAAGGGGTTGATTCCAACTTTCTGACTATGACCGGTTTAACCAAAATGATTACCGAAGGAAAACCGGTTTTGGAAAAAGACAGCCTCCCCTATGCCATTATGGGAATGGGAGTTAGGTACTACTTAGGAGCCCAAAAAGAGGATTATTTCGAACCCGTTCAACTGTATTCCCCCAATAAAAATGCGGCCGCTTCCATCAATCCTTCCGAAGCCTTTGTGCAACGCTCCATTGTAGTGAGCAGCTTTTTTTCGGTTGAACAAGGTTTTGACCAAAAATATGTATTGGTTCCCCTTTGGTTTTCCCGTGATTTATTGCTGAATCAAGACCAAATCAGCAGCTTGGAAATTGGACTAAAACCAGGTACAGATGCCGAAAGCGTAGTTAAAGAATTGCAATCAAAACTTGGAAAAAAACTAAAAATCCAATCACGCATGGAACTTAACGAAGCCCTGTTTAAACTCCTGCAATCCGAAAAATTATACGGCTATTTAATCGTCAGTTTTATCTTATTATTGGCCATTTTAAATGTGGTGGCTTCCATGATTATGCTCATCATCGAAAAAAGCAAAGACGTGGAAATAATCCGATTTTTAGGCGCAGATTTAGGAACTATCAAGCAAATTTTCAGGTGGGAAGGCCTACTCATCATTTGCAGCGGACTTGCCCTGGGACTGATTTTAGGGGTTGCATTGGTACTCGCACAAACCTATTTCGGGCTCATTCGAATTGAAGGCAACGGAACCTTCGTGGTAGACGCGTATCCGGTTGAGCTAAAACTACTCGATTTGGTAGTGGTTTGCCTTACTGTTCTAGGCGTTGGCAGCGTAACGGTGTGGCTAACCGTTGAAATTCTTTGGCGAGGGAAAAAAATGTAAATGGTCCGCTAACTTCAGGTGTTATCCCGGTTTTTATTAAAAGTCCAAAGACCTTTATAAATTTAGATTAGCAAATGCCTGGTATACAACACTTTAGGCCAATAATTGAAGAGAATTTAAACTTAAAATTGAACAAAACTTAATCTCCATTTGGTCTTATTCTATTCTGGCATGAGAAATTTGGGCAGGATGTTGACACAACTTTTTGTTTTTATGCGGGCCCCCTTCGCCCAAACCTATCTTCTGCAAAATGAAGGATCTGACAAGATTGGGCGTTCGGGTCACGCTATCGGCTGTAGTCCTCGTCCCCCTAGGCTATCGCCATAGGGGTCCTGTGGGCTACTTGCCTCTATCGTTGCCCGAGGGTGCAAGTCCAATCTACCCTGTTTTGTACCTGGCTAAGCAACCACATTGGGTTTGCCAAAAACAACCATGAATTCAATAATTTACAAGGATTAGTCAAGTAGTAGGGGGTAAACTAATTGCTTTTTATGGCCATTAGGTAACTGCTACCTTTCTATTATTTTGAGCGGAACTTATTTATTGGCAAACCCTTACTCAACCTAACCTTAATGCTTTGGGAATAGAGCCGGTGCAGAAATGGGGGTCGTATGGATAAAAAAAGCACAGTGGAATACGAAGGATTGAAAAATGCAAATTTTTATATGGATGGATTAATCCAACCATATAAAAACAAAAAAAGGAAATTAGATTTCAGGAAGTAAGACCGGAACTTGAATTAGTGCCAATCAGATAGTTATTTGATAATGGTAACGTAACCACTGGTAATCCAAACATTATCCTTCGTAAAGATGGAGATTTTATATTCGCCCGGTTTACGGAAAGAATAGTGAAAAACTACAGTTGCTTGCTTTTTATCAATTTTCACCTCTTTGCTATCAAAATGATCATTAAAATTCGTATCCTCTTCTTTCTTTTTCCAAACATCCACCAGGAGCAAATCGGTACCAAAACCTTTATCATTGGTTAGCACCAATTCTACATATTTTCCATTTCCATTTAGCTTGAAGGTAGTTCCCGGATTTTGAGTTTTACCATCTTTATAGGCTTCACAAAAAACCAGGTTGCATTGCTCAAACTGAAGAGTTAGCTCGGCATTGGCAACCTCATAAACTGTATTATCTTCTTTTTTATCCTCCGGGTTTGATTCAGAAGTTTTGGTTTCGGCAACAGCAACCGGCTCTGATTCATCCTTTTTCAAATTCGGAACAACTTGCGGTTTAGGCGAATCTTCCAATTTCACTATTCGTTCTTCCCGTTTAATCTTTTGCTTAACTTCTTGTCCGCGCAGGTAAAGGTTGGCCGTTGAAAGCACGTTTCCTTTTTCGTCCAAAACCAAAACCGCATACCTACCAACTTGTTTCATTTCAAAATAGTCAGCCACCCAATTTTTATTGGAACCAACCTTTAGAATAAATTTTTGGATAGAGTCGTTGGGGCCTTTAATTTCGGCAACGAGGCGATGAGCATTGATTGTTTCTTTTCCATTGTTGTAAATAATGGCCACTCTACTTTCAGAACTATCGGCATACCAGATATTTCGTTTATCAATTCCTTCGCCGGTTTCGGTAAATTTTTTGGCAAAAACAATGGATTGGGAATAGGCAGAAATCTGGCAAAAAAGAGCTATCTGGAGAAAGCCCAAAAGAGGTATATGCTTTAATTTCATGTCGTTACTCCCTTCAATTATGGTGCCCAGAACGAGATTCGAACTCGTACGACCAGAGGTCGCCACCCCCTCAAGATGGTGCGTCTACCAATTTCGCCACCTGGGCCATTTGTGGGAATGCAAAAATAGGATAATTTTGAGAAGATAATTTTTATAAATAAATATCCTTTTATGAATTCAGAATTTAAGGCCATTAATAAGTGGGCCGAAGACGATCGCCCTAGGGAAAAGCTAATAACCAAGGGCAAAAACACCTTAAGCGATGCCGAACTAATAGCCATTATTTTGGGCTCCGGCAGCAGAAATGAAAGCGCAGTAGAACTGTCCAAGCGCATCTTAGCTGAAAATGGAAACAATCTTTTTAATTTATCCAAGGTTGGGATTTCGGAATTATGCAAGTTCAAAGGGATGGGAGAAGCTAAGGCAGTTGGCTTAATTGCTGCCATGGAGTTGGGGGTTAGGCAACGGGGCGCTCAACCCGAACGAAGGCCCAAAATAACCTGTTCGAAGGATGCATTTGATCAGCTTTCTACCCAATTTTCCGATGCTCACCTGGAAGAGTTTCATATTCTGCTGTTGAACCGAGCCAATGAGGTAACCCAAAAACACTTTATTAGCAGAGGAGGAATGACCGGCACGGTAGCCGATGTGAGAGTAATTGCCAGATTAGCCATCGAAGGCAAGGCAACCGGGGTTGTTATAAGCCATAATCACCCTTCCGGACAACTCAAGCCCAGCATTGCAGATGTTGAAATTACCAAAAAGGTGAAAATGGGTTTAAACACCTTAGATATTGAATTACTTGATCACATTATTTTAGCCGGAAATTCCTACTTTAGCTTTTGCGACGATGGGATTCTATAATTTATACAATGGGAAAAAAAAATAACGGAGGATTGGTTTACTCCACAGCAGCTAATTTTAATCCAAACGCCATGGATGAAGAAGAACAAGTTAGCCTGGAACCAAAACAACAAGATCTGCGCATTTGGTTGGATACCAAAAGCAGAGCCGGAAAACCGGTTAGTTTAATCAAAGGATTTGTAGGCAACCAATCCGACCTGGAAGCTTTGGGAAAACAGCTAAAAACCAAATGTGGAGTTGGTGGAACGGTTAAAGACGGAGAAATATTAATCCAAGGCGACTTTAGAGATAAAATCCTGAAAATATTGCTGGATTTAGGATATAAGGCCAAAAAAGCCGGAGGATAACCTGTAAAATTTCGACCAACGTATCTGCCATTTTGTATCTTTATCCATTCCATTTCTGTTTAAACCCAACCCAAACAACCAAATGAAAAAACTACTTATAACCTCCATTTTTGTTGCCTTTTCCATAGGTATTCAAGCTCAGCTTTTTGTACAGAATACCATCCCTTCAGGGGCTTTATTGCAGTCTAATTTCAGTGGTAATGGAATCCAAATAGACAATGTGGTCTTTACCGGTTCTTCCGCATCTGTAGGAGTATTTCAAAATATTTCCAGTAACATCGGACTGAACAATGGAATCCTCTTAACTACCGGTAGTGCAATTGGTGCAGCCGGCATCAATTCAAACGGAAGTTTTGGATCCAATCAAGGAGGTTCCGGTGATGCAGATTTGGAAGCTTTATTTGGTGCAGGAACTACCACTTATGATGCAGCAACACTGGAATTCGATGTCCGCTCCATTTCTGACTCCCTGTTTTTGAAACTTGTTTATGGTTCAGAAGAATACAGCGAAAATATTGGAGGTTTAAACAACGACCCCTTTGCTATATTTATTTCCGGTCCCGGTTTTTCAGCACCCACTAACCTGGCTTTAGTTCCGGGTGGATCAAACCCCATTTCCATCAATACCATCAATGCTAATATCAATTCCGGTTTGTTTATTGACAACACCGGTGGAACAACGGTGCAGTATGATGGATTTACCGTTCCTATTCGCATTAGTGCCCAGGTTACTCCATGTGCTATTTACCACATCAAAATTGTATTGGCAGATGCAGGTGACCCCAATGGCGACTCCGGCTTGTTTCTGGATGCAGGCTCTTTGCAATCCGGAAATACCAACCAAACCGTTTGCTCCCTTTCTAATCCTTACCAGGTTACTCACGAATCTTGTCCGGGAGCTTGCGATGGTTCCATTTCAACCTCTCAGGATTTAGGTGGCTTTCCTCCCTACACCTACAATTGGTCAAGCGGCGAAACCACCTCCTCTATCAGCAATATTTGTCCGGGCAACTATTCCCTCACCGTAACCGACCACATTGGCAACGACACCACTTTTAACTTTCTTGTTTTTCAAGCACCAAGTACATTCGTTATTTTTAACAACCCCAGCATTATTTGTACCGGCGATACCTTCCAAACCGATTTAATCATTGATGGTACCGGCCCTTTCCAAATCTCCTTTAACCAGGCAATTCCAATTGATACCATCAATAACGAAAGTTATTCCTTCATTGCCACCTTAGACCAGGATTACGAATTTTATATCGTGGACGGAAATGGATGCGGCTCCTTCCATTACGCACAAATAGCGGTAGAAGATTATGGCCATTTAAGTGGTCAAATTTTTCTAAACGGTGGGCTGGATTATTTAGATGCAACCCAATCTATTGAAGTTACCCTATTGAAAAAAACCGCTACCAGCCATGTTTGGGAAGTGAAGGAAGTTCAAATTGTTGATGCCAACAATTTTGAAAAACGATACGACTTCGGATCCATAACTGCCGGAACCTATACCATCGGAACCAAAGTTTTACCTGACAATTACGGCGGGGTTGTTTTACCAACTTACCTTGGCGACAAACACCTTTGGTCTAGAGCCGATACCATTCAATTTGACAACAACTGCAGCATACTTTCCCGCGACATTCATTTGGTAAACAATGTTGATTCTGCCAACGGTAGCGGAAGCATTGAAGGGTTGGTATTTCTACTCGATTATTTTGGAAAAACATCTTCCTCCACCGATCCAATTCCTTTGATAGATATCGTAGTTGAAAAAGATTCTACACCTTCTATTTCAACCGACAATGCCACCAGTTTTTTCCCATGGAATTCCACTTACGCTATTGAAGATTCTCCCGGAATTTTCCCATACAAATTACCATCCCTTCCTAATGGAGTATTTAAGGTTAAGGTACAAATACCGGGCATTCCAATGATTGCCAATTATCCTATCGCATACACCACCTTAACCGTTTCTAACGACTCCATTGTAAACATCAACTTCTGCGCCGATTCTTTTATGCTAGGCCGAATTGACACCTGTATTACCAACCTCGGCATTGGCTTTTCCGAACAATCTTCGAACGAATGGGAAATTTATCCAAATCCATCCGAAGGTAGATTCTTGCTCGATGCAGGCAATCAGTCAGCCCCAATTGAATTCAAACTGCATAACCTGGTTGGAGAAGTAGTTTTAGAAAAAATCATTTATTCCAAAGAAGTTATTGACCTTAGTTCCTTGCATTTGAATGGATTGTATATTGCCGAAATAAATGGAATAAACCATTCGCTTCAAAGGAAGCTACTATTCCAAACACCTTAATTATGAAGAATTTTCTATTTGTATTCCTATTGCTGTTATCCGTATTCGGAACCCAAGCAATGCCATTTAATGTTGACTACACCAGTAACAACATCACCTGTTATGGGGATGGAAATGGCAGCATTGATACCCTGTCTGTAAACAATGAAAATGGAACGGTAACCTTTAAGAAATTATGGAACCACGGCACTTCCCAAGAAGTTATTACCTCCTTTCCCATCACCGGACTCTCTGCTGACACCTTTGTAATGGTGGCAACCGATTTGGCCCTAAACAGCGATACCGATACCATCATTATCCGGGAACCCGGTTTTTTAGGTTTCCATATCAACTGGATCGGAACAATTTGTAGCGGCTCCAATGCCATTGTTTCTTTTTTACCCTATGGCGGCACTTCCCCTTATGTGTATTCTTTCAGCCACCCTGCAGATTCTACCTTATTTATCAACGATACAGCATTTACCATCTTGCCTCAACCCGGCATTGATTATACCTTCACCATTCAAGATGCGAACGGTTGCAGCTTTACCAACCACTTAAACCAGGACCCGGCACACCTGTACGTCGAATCACAAGGTTATATGAGTGGGTATGTTATGGATGGTGCTAACTATGTTCCCCTCACCTTAACCGATACTTTGTGGGTTTCCTTAATTCAGGTTGACCCACTCCTAACCTATTGGCATGCGGTTGACAGCATCCCTTATTATGCTCCATTCGATAATACCTATTATTACTTTGATTCCATTGTACCCGGAAACTACATCCTGCGTGCCAATTACGACACCTCCATAGTTCAGGGAACCAACTACGTTACAACCTATTCCGGAGACGTTTTTAATTGGACCGATGCAACCATCTTCTCCTATACCTCCGGATGTGCATTGCAATACTCCGATATCAATATGCTCAATGCTCCTATTCTGCAACAAGGAGGCAGCCTGGAAGGTTATATCTACAGTGTTGACTTCCTGAATAAAACCGAAGCAGCCAATGACCCCGTTCCATTAATTGATATTGTGGTTGAAAAAGATTCAGTATTTCAAAATTCAGTTCAAGCCCAATTGTCTAGCAACAATCCCAATTTGTACAAGTATAAATTTGATAACCTCCCCAATGGCGACTACAAAATCTATGTGGTGGTTTCGGGAGTTCCACAATACAATTATCGTTTTCCTGTAATTTCCCAGGTAAACGATTCCATTATCAACCAAAATTTCTGTATAGACTTGTTTGATACCGGAGGCATTGACATTTGCAATTTCTTTGTGGATGGCGATTCGGTTATTACAACAATAGAAGAAACACCGCTCAGTACTTCTTCTAAAGCAATTGTAGTGTATCCTAATCCCAACTCCGGAAAATTCCGGATTCAAACCTCTTCGGATGAAATCGAATTCCAGTCATTTGAACTTGTAGCACTGGATGGAAGAATGATTGAAAAGGGAGGAATTTTGAATGGAATAAGTGAAATTACACTGCAATCAAATCCTGAAAAAGGCATTTATCTCTTGAAACTGATAGGCCAAGGCAAACCCAATTTCTTGACCATTTCCATTCATTAGTTTCGGAAGAAAAAGGGAGCAAAAAAGCTGAGGTTAGAATATCTCACCCTTTGCAGAGACCTTATAGATACAGTGACCGGTTAGATTAGAAATTACAGGATGAGGTTGCACCTCGGGCAACGATTGAGGCAAGTAGCTCCAAGCCAACGCAGCGTTTAGCGGAGTGGGCTTGGACTACAGCCGAAAGCGTGACCCGAACGCCATGCAGATAGTTTGGAAATTTTGCAAAAAAAGGATGGCGGAGGGGGCCCGCATAACAGGAATTATAAAAAAACAAGCTATTCGACCGGATTAACTTTTCAAGGAGACAGACGGCATTCTAGACTCAAAAATTGCTAAAGTGCCAGGTATGCGTAAAGGGCTAGGCTAGAGCTGCTTTAATAAATTTGACAAACAACGGGTGTGGATTCTCCACTGTGCTCTTCAACTCCGGATGGAATTGCACACCAATAAACCAAGGATGATCCTTAATTTCAACAATCTCCACCAAGTTTCCGTCCGGGTTTAATCCGCTGGCAATCATTCCGGCCTCTTCATACTTTTCAAGGTATTTATTGTTAAACTCGTAGCGATGTCTATGTCTTTCTTTAATACCGGCCTTTCCGTACACTGAAAAAGCTTTGGAACCCTTTTTCAAATTGCAGGAATACTCACCAAGCCTCATGGTACCGCCTTTCGCTGTAACTTTCTTTTGCCCTTCCATTAAATCAATAACCGGATTTTTAGTCGTTTTATCCATTTCACGACTATGGGCGTCCTTCAAGCCTAAAACATTTCTACCATACTCAATTACAGCGCATTGCATACCCAAACAAATTCCAAAAAATGGCACTTTATTCTCTCGGGCATATCTAACTGCTTCAATTTTACCTTCGATTCCTCTATCACCAAATCCCGGAGCTACCAAAATACCCCTGTACTTCCCTAATTTCTCTGCCACATTTTCCCGGGTAAGGCTTTCGGAATGAACCCAGGTAACATTTACCTTAGTTTCATTAGCGACTCCGGCATGAATAAAGGATTCCGCAATAGATTTATAAGCATCCTTCAACTCAATATACTTTCCAACTACTGCAATGTCTACCTCATTTACCGGGTGCTTTAATTTTCCTAAAAAAGTCTTCCAGGTTGTTAAATCCGGCTCCTGCTTCAAAGCCATTTTAAATTTAGAAAGAACTACTTTATCCAATTGTTCCTTCATCATTAAAATTGGAACATCGTAAATACTATCAGCATCAATAGATTCAATAACAGCATTGGTGTTCACATTGCAGAATAAGGCAATTTTACGGCGCAAATCTGACGATAAAGATTTCTCTGTACGACAAACTAAAATATCAGGTTGAACACCATATTCCAACAGCATTTTTACAGAGTGTTGGGTTGGTTTGGTTTTAAGCTCACCGGCAGCGCTCAGGTAAGGCACCAGGGTAAGGTGAATAACCAAACAATTGCTGCCTAATTCCCACTTAAGCTGTCTTACACTTTCAATATATGGTAAACTTTCAATATCACCAACGGTACCACCCAACTCGGTCAACACAAAATCATATTCACCGGTTTCGCCCAACAGCTTCATTCTGCGCTTAATCTCGTCGGTAATATGCGGAATTACCTGAACGGTTTTACCCAAATAAGCACCTTCCCTCTCTTTATTAATAACAGTTTGGTAAATTCTTCCAGTGGTAACATTGTTGGCTTGGGAGGTTGGAACATTCAAAAATCGTTCATAATGACCTAAATCCAAATCGGTTTCCGCGCCATCGTTGGTTACGTAGCATTCCCCATGTTCATATGGATTCATGGTTCCTGGATCCACATTGATGTAAGGGTCAAATTTTTGAATGGTAACGCGGTAGCCGCGGGCTTGAAGTAATTTCGCTAAAGAAGCGGAAATAATACCTTTTCCAAGGGAGGAGCTTACACCCCCGGTAACGAAGATGTATTTGGTTGAGTTGGGCATGAAACTGAATGGTAATTCAGTAGGCAAAAGTAAAGTAAATACCAGGTAAACCAAGTTTTTTCTAAAAAAAGAATTGACCAGTTGTGTTGGAAAATATATTTGGAAACTCCATTAAAATTCCATTAAACAACTTTTGTGAAGATTTTAATCGGATTTTAGGTCATAATTGCCCAACTATCCTTTCTTTTGCATTCCCAAAAAAATCAACTTGAAAAAATATGTCCTTTTAGCCCTGGTGGTAATTTTTATTGACCAAGCATTTAAGCTTTGGATCAAATCTCACATGTTCCTGGGACAAGAAATTAATGTGTTTGGGAATTGGTTTATACTTCATTTTACCGAAAATAATGGAATGGCCTTTGGGATGGAGTTTGGCGGACAGTGGGGTAAATTGTTTCTCTCCCTGTTTCGGATTGTTGCTGTAGGAGGAATCTTTTACCTCCTAAATTATTTTTACAAAAACAATGAACCAAAAGGAGTACTCATAGGCTTTAGCCTGGTGCTGGCCGGGGCAGTTGGCAATATTCTCGACAGCGCCTTTTATGGAAAATTGTTCTCCGATAGTTATGGTCAGGTTGCTACTTTCCTTCCCGAAGGAGGAGGTTATGCCGATTGGATGTACGGACAAGTAGTTGATATGCTGTGGTTTCCACTATTCCATTTTACCCTACCCCAGTGGTTTCCAGTTTGGGGCGGACAGGAATTTGAATTCTTTGAACCGGTATTTAATATTGCCGATGCCGCCATCACAGTTGGTATGGGAATCTTCATTGTTTCCGAACTTCTGAAGAAAAATCCGGAGGAAACAACCACCGTTAGCTAGGCAAAAAATACATTATTTTTTTAAAAAAACACTCCCATTTTACCTTCTACAGGGTATTTGGAGTATGCCTAACTTTGTCAAAAATCTTACAACATGAAAACAACACTCAAATCAATTCTAATTTACGCAATCCCAATTCTAACCATTGTTTCCTGTTCATCTCCGGATCCAAAACAAGAACAGGCAGAGCGAGAACAAAGAGAAAGCAGAAGGTACGACTTGGCATTAAAAGACAAGCTTGAATTGTTTGAAGCACTTCCTTCCCTGGCCGATAACCCGGAAAACCCAAGTTCAGAAGCTAAAATTAAATTGGGTCAATCTTTGTACTTCGATACCAAACTCAGCGAGAAGAACACCATAAGCTGTAATTCATGCCATAACCTGTCTAAAGGTGGTGCTGATGAAAATCCATTTTCCGCAGGCGATAAAGGTCAATTGGGCGGAAGAAACTCACCTTCTGTTTTCAATGCAGCCTTGCACAAATTTCAATTTTGGGATGGAAGAGCAAAAGATGTAGAAGAACAAGCCGGAATGCCCATTCTTAACCCAGCAGAAATGGCTATTCCAAGCGAAAAAGCACTGTGCGACCGTCTTTCAAAGGAAGAATCGTATAAAGCACTTTTCGCAGCCGCTTTTCCGGGTGAAGCAAATCCTATCACTTACACCAACATTCGGAAAGCAATTGCAGCTTTCGAACGCCAATTACTAACTCCATCCAAGGTTGACAAATACTTAAAAGGTGATAGCACCGCTTTAAGCGTTCAGGAAAAACAAGGAATGTTGGCTTTTTCAACCGTTGGTTGCACCAGTTGCCACAATGGCGCCCTTCTTGGCGGTAATTCCTTCCAAAAATTTGGAGTCCATAAGCCTTATTGGGAAGAAACCAAGTCAGAAAAACAAGATGCCGGGCGATATGAAATTACTAAACAAGAAAGCGATAAGTACTTTTTCAAGGTTCCTTCACTCCGAAATGTTGCCCAAACCGCTCCATATTTCCACGATGGTAGTGTAAAAGATCTGGACAAAGCAGTGGAAGTAATGGCCAAAGTTCAGTTGAATTATAACCTTTCAGATAGCGAAAAGGCTAATATCGTAGCCTTCTTAAAAGCTTTGGATGGAAGTATTCCTGTGGCTTTTCAAAGTGCACCTAAGAACTAGTTAGACCCAATTTATAGCCAAAGGCCACTTCAAACGAAGTGGCCTTTTTTATTCCAGGTTTTGGCAACTAAATCGTCATGAACTGATAATCCCAAATTGCGCTTTAGAAATGCACAAACGAATTAAGAGGTTGTAATTCAATTTCTAATGAAAATTGAAATCAAAATTGTCAATAGAAATTTTAAACTACGTTTTGAGACAAGTGTTAGTAAGGTTTTCAAGTAATTTTAAATGGTAATAAAACCTAACTAACACTAGCTTGACGATACAGCTTGAATCATCCCACATCCCATCACGCTTGTCATTTGTTCACTTCGTTTCAAATGACAATTTCGGGTTAAATTGGGATAACTATACCGAATGGACAATATGTTTAGTCCAATTTTATTTATTAATTTTTTTTGAAGAAATTGGCCTAACATACTGTATACTAGTTAATTACCAATCCAAATTTATAAAAACCCTTCGGACTATTAAAAAATTAAAATTGATATAATTCCATAAACAACCCAATATTTCATTACAATATGGTAATGCCCCTCGGGTAGGGATAGCAGTGGAAAGCCCACAGACGACCGTGGCGCTAGCCCGGGCGGCGAGGACTTGAAACGAATAGCCCGACAGGCCGCTTTGACAAAAGCTAACGTTTCCGCACCGTGTTTAGGGCGGCCTGGACCCGCCAAAAAATCATCCTACACCTACATTTCCTTAGCCAATTCCTCCAGGGATTTACCAGTTTTACGGTTCATAATCCATAGTTTGAGCTCATCAACACCGACCGATTTAATAAAATCTTTGGAAGCGATAATGGATTCCATTTGATTTAAATAATGCTCAGTACTTACCTTCTTTGAGCCTTCTTCAATTTTAGCAACAAGCAGAATTAGTTTACAATAATCCGATGGAATTTCAATTTTAAAACGACCGGGTTTATAGGCCATTTGACAAAGTTTCTCCAACTCTTTGGCATTCTTAGTATCGGCATACAGCAAGGCCGCCATTACATAGGCAAACCGCTGAATATCCGTTCTGGCTTCAAAATACTTATATTTAATTATCTTCTGTATCCATTTAATACTTTTGGTGGGTTCCTTATTGATCCATAGGGAAGCGGCCAGGTTAAAGTAAATGGTTATTTCAAAAGTCTTATCAAGCTTACCTACGTAATTACCCAATTTCCTTTCCGTTTCGGATTCAAGTGCAGAGGCCTTTTTAAACTCATTTTGCCCTATAAAAACAAGTAATTCCAGGTAACGCACCAATTGAAAGGAAGAGACTTTTTCAAATTCACCGGAAGGCTTAAAATGCTTTATTTTATCAATGATTTCAAGCATAATGTCAGCCTCCTTGCTACTATTGAGGGCGGAGGCATAATTGGAAAGTATGGAAATATATGTAGTTGGAAAAATCTCTTTTCGCAATGGTTTTTCTTCGAAAAGCTCTACAATTTGCTTGCGATACTTCTTATTTTCCGCTTTTTCATTATTAAACTTAGCTAACCTGGCTTTATCGGACAAAAGGAGTCTTTGACAGGTATGGGTTAAATACTCAGCCGGCACCTCCATTTGTTGCTGTGATTCAACTTTTCCATTTTGAATTTGAATAAATAACTTGTCGTGATTATACGAAACCATGGTTTCATAATCCAACATGGCCAATCTGCATTTTTTTTCATGGAAAATCCAATCCATTTCAATTGAAGTATCTGCTTTCAAAAAATTCCTAATGAGGATACCTTCCAAACGCAAACATTCCAAGACCACCATGTGGAAATCAAACTCATCGGCTTTGCGCTTGGTTTCATCCAGGAGTTCGAAAGCCATTTCAAACTGATCCCTTGTAATGAGGTAGGCGGACAGGCGGAGGTTACGGTGCAATTCGGCTTCGTAAGAAGCTCCAGATTCATAATCGTCCAACAGAAAATCGAGCAATTGCTTTTTCAGCAATAATTTATGTCGATAATATTCTCGTCTTTCTAGCTCCTTCATCAAGGGAACCTTAGCATCCACCAGGTTATCAAAGATATTCTTAATTCGCCTTTGGACGATGCCTTTGCCGGAGATGGTGTTGTTAAAATTGGATTTTTCACGGGGAGTTAATGAGTTGACAAGTTGCTTAAGTAGATGGCTATCGGACATGGAATACAAAGGGTTAAAAAACGGAAGCGATAATAGAAAAAAACAGCAGACTTTAAGTTAAAAACACCAATAAAATGAGCCAGAACAGAAAAATTAAACCAAAAAAGCGGTGCGACATTGCCCATTTTTTGCCAAAACAGGTTGGATGTAGATTTAAGAAGTTTACAGCAATTAAAAACCCATTCTCCCCATGGCTTATACTTTTACAGTAAACAAGACTTACAGTGTCAGTTCTTACCAAATCATTTTAAGCAGTTTTACCTACCTACGTGTTAAGGAAATTTCAACTGGTAACATCGTTTACCAAACCTTACTTTCTGGCAAGCCGGCCATACGGGTTGTTGGCTCCAATTATGAAATAGGAACATTCAGTACAAGTGATCCCATTTTTGAGCGAAAAATAGATTTATCCCTTAACCCCCATTCTTTGGAGGTATCCCAGGTAGAAAGCGATTATTGTTGTATTGGAGTATCCAATGATGGAGGAGATACTGTTACCTACACTTACAAAATCAACCTCTGCCCGGTGGAGCTGTGGAAATCGGGCAACAACATTTACCTGCGATCGCCTTATTGCGCCGGCCAATCGGGATGTGGGAATTGTTTTAGTGAGAGTTAAGGGGGGGAGCAGAATAAACTTAGGAAACAATTGGTAGAAACTACATAACTTTCTATACTTTTATGCGGGCCCCCTCCGCCCAACTAGCTTTTTATTAAACCCCAAACAACCTTCACGGGCGTTCGGGTCACGCTATCGGCTGTAGTCCAAGCCAACTCCGCTCAATCGCTGCGTTGGCTTGGAGCTACTTGCCTCTATCGTTGCCCGATGCGCTACCTATTAGTGGATATATAAACCAACTTATCACACTACCAATCAGGATTCTGCAAGGAATTCATGGCATATTTATAAAGCCCATTTCACCAACCAAGCAAACAAGAATATAAGTAATTGAAAATAAACGATTTGAGTATTTTTGCAGCCCTAAAAAACCTCTACAAACAAAATAACATACACCCAGCTACATCTCCCACACCAGCTTATCCATACGTGTACTCCCTCCGGGTAGGGATAGCAGTGGAAAGCCCACATCCCGAAAGCTTTCGGGAGAGGACTTGGAACGAATAGCCCGACCATGAGCCCCCTGCCAAAAGCCTCCGGTTCTGCACCACAACTTTTGGGCGAATGGGACCCGCCCAATAACTATCAAAAAAAACTTACTCCTCCCTTCTTTCCACCAAGGTCAAAATCGTTGCCAAAGCCACGGTTTCGCCGGTTTCGTCGTATACATCAACCTGCCATTTTACTACACCTTGAGGCTTTTCACCTTCGCGCTTTTCCTTCCAAATTTTTTCTTTTACGGTGAGGCGTACGCCAATAGTCGCACCTACGTAAACCGGCTTGATAAAACGCAACTCGTCCAGACCGTAATTGGCCAAAACCGGACCTTTTTTGGGGTCAACAAACAAACCGGCTGCGGCTGAAATGACGAAGTAGCCATGCGCCACCCGACCTGTAAACACACTGCCCTCCAGAGAGGTAATGTCAGTATGGGCATAAAAATTGTCACCGCTGATGTTGGCAAAATTTACTATGTCGGTCTCGGTAACCGTGCGTTTGTGGGTAACCAGGGTCTCCCCTATCTTCAAATCTTCGAAATATTTGCGGAAAGGATGAATGATATCCTCCGTTTGCCTGGCTTTGGGCTGGTACACATTGGTAATACGGGTAAGTGTGGTAGGACTGCCCTGTATGGCCGTGCGCTGCATATAATGGAATATGCCGCGTATGCCGCCCATTTCCTCTCCCCCTCCTGCTCTACCCGGACCACCATGCACCAAATGCGCTAAGGGTGAACCATGCCCGGTGGCCTCGCCGGCACTTTCGCGGTTAATGATGTACAAACGTCCGTGGTAAGCTGCCGTATTTAATACTATCTCGGCTGCAAAATCGTCGCTGGCAGTAAACACAGAACCCACCAGACTTCCCTTTCCCATCTTGGCTAAACGAGCTGCATCCTGTGCAGTTTTATAAGGCATAACTGTACTAACCGGACCAAAAGCTTCGATGTTGTGCGGTGCTGTTTTGGTAAAAGGATCGTTGCAATACAAAAGCATAGAAGCAAAGAAGGAACCTTTTTCACGATCACCACCTACAATTTCAAAATTGTCTAAATCACCATATACTACTTCGCATTCTTGTTTGAGCAATTCCACCTTTTCTCGCACATCCTTCACTTGACCTTTACTGGCTAGCGGTCCCATGCGAACACCTTCCAAACTCGGGTCACCGATTTTGGTGGTAGCAATGCGCTTTTTAAGAGCATCAATAACCGGTTCCACCAAATGTTCAGGAACAATAGTACGTCGAATGGCGGTACAACGCTGTCCGGCCTTGGTAGTAAGTTCTTTGCTAACCTCTTTGATAAAAAGAGAAAATTCTTCCATATCCGGCGTTACGTCGTTTCCTAGTATGCAGCAATTGAGGGAGTCGGCCTCCATGTTAAACCTTACCGAATTTTCGATAATGGCAGGGTGGGCCTTGAGCATACGTCCGGTTTCGGCGCTACCGGTAAAGGTTACCACATCCTGGCAATCCACAAAATCGAGAATATTTCCGGCACTACCGCAAATTAATTGCAATGCTCCGGCGGGGAGTAGTTCGGATTTGATAATTTCCTGCACCATCAATTCGGTAAGGTAACTGGTAGCGGTAGCAGGTTTTACAATAGCAGGAACACCGGCAAGGAAGTTTACAGCCAACTTTTCCAGCATGCCCCAACATGGGAAGTTGAAGGCGTTGATATGAATCGCTACACCTTCAAGAGGCACACAGATATGATGACCAATGAAGGTTCCGCCTTTGGAAGTAACTTCAGGCTTGCCATCCACATGGAAGGTTTCGTTGGCCAGTTCGCGCCTGCCTTTGGAAGCCATCACAAACAGGTTTCCAATGCCTCCTTCGATATCCACCCAGCTATCGCCTTTAGAGGCACCGGTGGCGGCAGAAAGTTTATAGAAAATTTCTTTTTTCTCATTCAGGTGCATGGCCAGGGCCTTGAGCATGAGGGCGCGCTGGTGAAAGGTCATTTTACGCAAAGTTGGACCTCCTACGTTACGGGCATATTCCAACATGGCTTTAAAATCGAGGCCTTTGCTGGTGGCGGTTGCTACTAAATCACCGTTTACGGCATTATAAAGTGGGGTTCCATCGCCTTCACCTTCTACCCATTGACCCAAAGCATAATTTTTAAGTTTCATTGCACTGAATTTTCGGCAATGATAACATGGAAAGGTTTAAGATGGAAACACAAACGCAATTATCACCCCGTTGAAGGTATAACTTCGGTTGAAGGACTATCCTTCGTAGTAGTTTGTTTGGCACGTTCAATACTTGCATTCAACTCAAAACCTATCAATAATAAAAAGGAATTGATGTACAACCACAGCAAAACAATAATGAGGGTGCCGATGGAACCATATAATTTGTTGTATTGATTAAAGTGATTGATGTAAACGGAAAAACCGTAAGAAGTAAGGATAATGAGTAGGGTTGCCAAGGAGGATCCGGCCGAAAAGAAGTTCCAACGGGTATGCCGAGATGGACCTAAGTAATACACAAAGGACGTAGCAAAATATACCAGGGCTATGGAAACAAACCAGTTAACCAGCAACAAGACCAGGTAATTGTCCTTGCTCATAAATCCATTCTTAACCAGGTAACCCATAACTACCTGACTAAAGATAATTAGGGCTATCGAAACCAATAAAAGAACCGAAAGAATTACAGTAAGCAGAATAGCCACAAAACGCTGTTGCAAGGCTTTTCGGCGGCGAACACTGTGGAAGGTACGGTTAAATGCCTCAATCATGGCATTGATGCCATTGGTAGCAAAGTAGAGGGCGAAAATAAATCCGAAACTTAACAAACCACCACGACGCTGTTTTACAATGTCTTCAATAGTTTCACGACTAGCTTGATAGGCATTGTAAGGCATAAACTCTTCCAACAAACTTAATAGCTGTCCCTGAAAATTATCAATGGGAATATAGGCAATGAGGGTAAATAAAAAGATTATTGCAGGAAAAATGGCCAGGAAAAAGCTAAAAGCCATGCTGGAAGCTCGAATATTTAATGCCCCTTTTTGTAATCCTTGAATAAAGAAAACCATTACATCCCAAAAGGGCAAACCATCGAACAATGGAAGCCGAACAGATTTTAGTTTTCTGATCAACTTACGCAGCAATGCCCATTTCTTTCGGCTTTTAAATTCTGTAGTGCTCACCTCGAATCTTACGTTTTTGGAATGATTTGCAACAAAAGTACATTCATTTATTCAAACTTTTTTCTAAAAAAAACATTCTGAAACCCTTGAAAATAGGATAAAAGAGAAAAAATAAAGAAAAATTTGCATTAGTTGTTAAAGAAGTGTTAATTTTGCGCCATTAATCACAATTATTAACCCAAATTAAGAACCTTCAAAATGAACAAAATTTTCTCTCTAGTTGCTGCTTTCGCAGTTGTTGCTCTAGTATCTTGCGGTGGTCACTCAGAAGAAGCTGCTGCTGTTGATTCAACTGCTGTAACTACTGACACTGCTGCTGTTGTTGAAGCTGCTCCAGTTGATACTGCTGCTGCTGACACTGCTGCTGCTGCTCCTGCTGCTGAAGCTCACCACTAATTGAAATTAACAATTCAAATAAAAAAGGCCGTTAATTAACGGCCTTTTTTATTTTCAATTACTCAACGTTTAATCTTACCACTAAAGGTTTCCGGAATTTCACTCACCATATTTATCTTCCTTGGCACCTTATACAAGGCCAAATGCTGTCTTAGAAATTGCTTGATGGTATTTTCATCTAACTCAGAAAACACTACGATATCAGCAATCAATTCCTCTTCACCTCTGCCATCGGCCAATCCGTAAACCTTGCACCCTCTTATCTCGGGTATTTGCAGCAAAACCTCTTCCACCTCTTCCGGAAAGACTTTTAATCCGCTCAAATTTACCATAGACTTTTCTCTTCCTTTGATAAAATATCTGCCTTGTTCGTCACGAACTGCCCAGTCGCCGGTGTAAAACCAATCTGAACCGGCGGGTTTCCATGGAACAAGATAAGCCTGAAACCGACCAACACCCCGAATAGCCATTCTACCTTCCATTCCTGCCGGCAATTCATTCCCCTCCGAATCAAAAATTCCAACTTCATATCCCGGAGTAACTGTTCCAACCGAATCCATTAAATTGGGGTCAGGTCTACTATGAATCAAAGGCAAACCATATTCAATAATGCCATAAGCCTGGGAAACCGGGATACGGAAACGTTCATAAAATTGTTCGCAAACATGCCTTTGAGCCCCTGCCGAAGTTGAAATTACCCACCTCAAACTAGCAGGTAAGGTAACTTTAGATTGAGCCAACAACTTTATGTGTAATGGACTTGCATAAAAAAAACTGGCCTGCTCCTTGGTTAATAATGCCGCTATTTCTGCAGGGAAAGGACTTTTACAAAGCACCACTTTACAACCATAGCGAAGATATAACATGATGGAAACAACAAAATGAAAGGCCATTGGAAGTACCCAAACAACTGTATCATTCGATGACAAATTTAAAACGCGATTAGCAGATTCAATTCGTCCCCAAATGCTGTTCAACGACAACAAAACCCCTTTGGATTGCCCGGTAGTGCCGCTGGTAAATCGTATAAAAATAGGATGCTCAACACTTTGCCAATTGCTAAGGTTGGAATGAACCCGAAAAAAAACAAATGGGAGATTTTGAATAACTAAGGCCGGTTTTACCTTGTTCGAAAACCATTGTGAATTGGCTAAAACCCAGTTGACATTGGCCTTTGCCAATACTTCATCCCATTCGTTTTGTCCAACTTGGTGGTACACCGGCAAGGCAACGGCACCAAGTCCCATTACAGCATACAATGAAGCCGCAAAAGCGATGCTATTATCGTCTTTTACGGCTACAACTTGTTTGGCTTCCAAACCGGCTAAAATCAATTCAACCTGGATGGATTTTACCAGTTCAAAAAATTCGGAATAGGTAATGGTGTTATCTTTTTCTACTAAGGCTATTTGGGGCCCAAACAACCTTGCCGATTCGGATAAACTCTCCTGAATACCCATTCATTCATGACTTAGGTAAAGGCATTAAATCCGGTAACATCCATACCGGTTATGAGCAAATGGATGTCATGAGTACCTTCGTAGGTAATAACGCTTTCCAAATTCATGCTGTGACGCATAATCGGATATTCACCGGTAATACCCATACCACCCAACATTTGACGAGCATCGCGGGCAATGGTTATGGCCATGTGCACATTATTCCTTTTGGCCATGGAAATTTGGGCAGGTGTTGCCTTGTGTTCATTTTTCAAAACGCCTAAACGCCATGCCAGCAACTGGGCCTTGGTAATTTCTGTTATCATTTCAGCCAACTTGCGCTGTTGCAATTGAAAACCTCCAATGGGTCTGCCAAACTGTATCCTTTCCTGAGAATAACGCAAAGCGGTATCATAACAATCCATCGCAGCTCCAATAGCGCCCCAACTAATTCCATAACGGGCTGAATTCAAACACCCTAACGGTCCTTTAAGTCCTTTTACATTGGGTAACAAATTCTCTTTCGGAACCTGGACATTATCAAAAATCAATTCGCCTGTTGCCGAAGCCCTCAACGACCACTTACCATGGGTTTCGGGAGTTGAAAACCCTCTCATACCGCGTTCAACAATAATTCCTCGAATATCCCCTTGCTCATCTTTTGCCCAAACAACTGCAATCTGTGCAAAAGGTGCATTGGAAATCCACATTTTGGCGCCATTCAATAAATAATGATCCCCACAGTCTTTAATATTGGTTAACATACCACCCGGATTGGAACCATGATCCGGCTCCGTTAACCCAAAACATCCCATCCATTCTCCACTGGCTAACTTAGGCAGGTATTTTCTACGCTGTTCCTCGTTTCCGTAAGTATAAATAGGATACATTACCAAGGAACTTTGAACCGAAGCAGTAGAACGAATGCCACTATCACCTCTTTCCAATTCCTGCATAATTAAACCATAGGATATTTGATCCAAACCGGCTCCACCATATTCAGTAGGAATGTAAGGTCCAAAAGCACCAATTTCGGCCAGGCCTTTGATTAAATGCTTTGGAAATTCGGCACGTTGAGCGTATTCCTCAATGATTGGACTTACTTCCTTCTTCACCCAAGCCCTGGCTGTATCTCTAATTAATTTATGTTCATCTGTTAGAAGTTCATCCAACAAATAGTAATCAGGGGCTTGAAAACGATCTTGACTCATGAGTAATTTTGGTAATTTTGGGCAAAGGTAAATTACGAAAAGAAAATTTCCCATTCTTGCAGAATGATTCAGTCAACAAGTTTTATTAAAAAACCGGCCATCCCTTTGCTGGCTTGGATTTCCTTGTTGATACTTTCCTTAGTATTTGCTGCTGAAAGGGTTTCTTTCACTGATTCAGCCTGGCAATTTTTTCAAAAGCTTAACTCGGAATCTTTTGTTTTTCCCCAAGACCGTTATGGCATATTTTGGATGGCTATTCCTTCCTGGATAGGCATACGGCTTGGTTTACCATTATCCTCGCAAATTTACCTGTTCTCCGCCGGATATATTGCTATGTACTTTTTACTCTGGTGGATTTGCTTTTATCCCCTCAAAAATCCAAAAGCTGCATGGTTGGTACTGTTAAGTGTTATTTTAGGTACCAGACAAAGTTTTGTTCATCCCATTTCAGAAACCCACGAAGCATTGGCCTTTGGAGCCTTGTTTTGGGCCATTCTGGAATCCGACTTTAAACCCTGGACCAAGTATTTCTTTAGCCTGGCAGTATTAGCCAATACCATGTTAATTCATCCAATCGCAGTTTTTGTGCTGGGATTTGTTCTTCTTTCTAATTGGCTTTTAGCACCTAAAACAAATAAACCTTTGCTATTTTCTTTGTTGGCAGGATTAGTAGCCTGGAGTTTCACCCGCTTCCTTTATTCCAGCGGAAACTATGATGCTGGCCAATATGCCCTTTTAAAAAATATCCAGCCTTCCGATTTGATTCCATGGAAATGGGTTTCACTTAAATTCTTAGCCACTCGAAGCTATTACTTGTATTGGCCTACGGGTATCCTTGCCGGGTGGACCTTGCTAACCTGGTGGAAACAAGGAAAAAAAATGGAAATTTTTATCCTTTTCGGGGCCATTTCAGCTTATACGCTGCTTGCTATCATCACCTTTCGAACCGGCGACTCCGATTACATGATGGAAAAGAACTTTTTACCCTCCGTCTTTATGGTTAGTCTGCTCTTTCTCCACACCTTATTTGCTGATTCAGAATCAAACCTTGGAAAAAACTGGCTTATCATTGCCTGTTTAGGCGGAATATTCATCTGCTGGCGAGGTATCTCTATCTTTTCCACCCGACTACAAGCAATAGATTCTTTGATTGAACTTAGTATGAAACAAGGTCATTCCAAATCCTATGTATTAGAGCGTGATTTAGATTCAAAAACATACCTGGTAACCTGGGGACTTGGCGTTGAAACCTACCTCCGGGCCTTAACTAAATACCACCAAAACGTAAGCATTTTCATTCAAAATGATTCTCTTCCTCCTTTAAAATCCTCAGATTTTAGGGCAGTACCATGGCAAAGTTATAACAACAATCAACTTAATCCATCCTTTTTCCCCCACGATACTGCCTCCTACTACCGCCTGAATATACCCCTACAAAACAGAAATCAATAACTTTCTTCCGGCATTGGCAAGGCTACCTGCAAGTTAGGTCAGGCAAAGTATTCAGCTAAGGCATAAAACTGCTTCATGCCCCCTTGAAACCTGTCCGGGATTCATTCTTGCTATTGCTGCCCCACCAAATACTTCGAATTTTAAATTCTCCAATGCACCAATTGGATTTAAAAATGCTACTTTTGGCATTCACATGCTTGGTTTAAAACGTATTTTATTGCTTAACCTCTTCCTTGTGGCTTCCATTAACGGCTTCGGGCAAGGGAAAGGTGATGCCATTTCATTGCATGATAAAAACCGAAACACCAATCCCAACGCATTTTATTTGGAATTGGGTGGAAGTGCTGTTTTATATTCTGCCAATTATGAACGTTTGATCGTAAAAACAGGAAAAACTGCTTTATTTGCTCGTATTGGCCTTCAATACATTCCTATCAAAAGAGCACAATCTGTTGTCCATATTCCTTTGGCTGCCAATTGGGTATTAGGTCAAAAACGCATTAAAGCTGAAATAGGAATGGGTGCTTTGTTTCGCATAGATTTTAACCCGGTTGCCGGAGAAGGTTTTTACTTTACCAATCCACCAACCCGTATCTTTCTAACTCCGGTTTTAGGAATTCGCTACTTCTCCAAACGCAACGAATACGGTGAATACTTTATGATGCGTTTAACCATAACCCCATTAATCGGCATGAATGTTTTCTCCAACCCAACCAATAATTCAGCCAACCTTCCCAACATCCTTCCCTTTGCGGGAATCAGCTTTGGAAAAACCTGGGGCGGGCGCAAATAATTTAGGCCTTGATGGTATTTTTATCCAACATCAAAGAGTTTGTTGTTAAACATATCCTTTTCGGAATTACCCTGTTTCTAAGTCTATTCCTGGTCCGTCTCATCGAGCTAAGCTACCTCGGCATTTCCATTCATAAAGTACCTTCCTTGGGAGCTATGGGAATGGCGTTAAACATGGATGCCTTCTTTAGCTTGTCCGTTTCTTTCGTGTTCTTCCCATTGATTTTACTTAATTTTCTAGGTCAACGCTGGGCCGGCTTGGTCTACAAAATCCTAATCACCCTGCTGCTGTTCGTTCACATTGCATTGACCCATTTTTACCTCACTACCGGAGTTCTGCTGTCAAGCCTCTTTATGAATTTTACTGCCCAGGATATTCTGCAGATTTCAATGGCCGAATTATCCCTGTCCCGACTGGCTATTTGGATTATTTATCCGGTTGTTTTCTTTTTTGCCCATACCAGCTATAATCGCATCAGACAATGGACCATCCATCTTCATCTCCAAACCGGAATGGTTGTAGCATACGCTCTTGCCTTTGCCATTATCGCTAACAACAAACGTTTCTACTACAAAGCCTTGCATAATTTCGATTCGTATTTCGATTATTACTTCGGCAACAACAAAAGCTTATACCTCCTGAAAACAGTTTTCGAAGATATTGACCTGGCTCAAAAAATGTCGTCGATGAGCAAGGAAGAATTGCTGGAAACAATCCGGAATTACCAAGCCATAAACCCGGACTTTACTTACATCTCCAAGGAGTTTCCACTGTTAACCAAACATGAAATCAACAATGTGTTAGGGCCCTTTTTTCCGGAACAAGCTTCCAAACCCAACATTGTATTCCTATGCGTGGAAAGCCTTTCGGGAGCCTTCACCGGAAAAAACACCCACAGCGGCCATTTTACCCCTTTTGTTGATTCCCTTATCGACCATAGTTTGTATTGGAGCAACTTCCTCAGCAATGCCGAACACTCTTACGGAGTATTACCCCATGTTTTGTCATCCTCACCTTACGGCAATAACGGACGTGGCTTTGTGAACCTACCTGAACCGTATCCCCAACATAGCTCCATTATTCAACTGCTGAAACAAAACGAATACCAGGCCAATTCATACTACGGTGGTGAATTGTTCTTCGACAATGTGGGAAATTACATGCGTTATGTTGGACTAAATTGCGCAGTACATGCCGATGTATTTGACAAACAACGATTTACACGTGGAAATTCCAAAATAAATCCCGAACTCAATTGGGGCTACAACGATAAAGACTTATTTGAACAAAGCTTCGAATTCTTCAAACAAAAGGATAAGAATAAACCCTTTGTCGATGTTTTTATTACCCTTTCCCTTCATAGTCCATTTAATCTGGCTACGGACGAATACTTCGACAAAAACTATTTAAAACAACGGCTTTTTAAACTAAATCCAAACTTCGATTCTCTTTATGAATACAGCGATAAACGAGTAATTTCCACCGCCCTCTTTACAGATGATGCATTGAGAATGTATTTCGAATATATAAAAACAAAACCTGAATTTAATAATACTATTTTCATAATTACAGGCGATCATCGTGTAGATTCTGAACTGGAAAGAAAGAGTGAAATTGATTATTACCACGTTCCATTACTCATTTATTCTCCTATGTTAACCCAGCCAAAACAATTTAAAGGGGTTTGCGGACACATCGACATTGTTCCGTCCTTGGTCGAATTATTAAAGCAGAATTTTGGAATGGAATTCGACTACCAACAACAATGGGTTGGAAAAGGTTTAGACACTTCGGCTACTTATCACAACGATCGCTCGTTTCACCTGAGTTTATTCAGCAATACTTACCCTAGTTTCCTTCACCACAATTACTTAATGGCAGGTGACAATGTGGTAAAACTTAAACCTGATTTCACCACCGAACGTGTTACAGATAAAGCTATTATTGATTCTATGTTAAACATTATTCATACCTATAGAATAATAAATAAATACGTTTGTGATAATGATAAAGTACAACGTAAGAAATAATTTGTAACTGAATTAATTTAATTATTATTTGGCGGGTCCCTTCGCCACCAAAATCCTTCTAACCTCTTACTTGAACCAAGGCTCAGGTCGGGCTATACGCTCCAAGTCCTCGCCCCAAAAGGGTTTGGGGCTGTGGGCTTTCCGCTTCTATCCCTACCCGGGATTGGTGCAAACTCCAGCAGCAGTATTTTATACCAATTTTAATTTATAAATAGTCCGAAGGCGTTTATTAATTTA